>NZ_VKGC01000029.1:0-12568 GCF_007280785.1 Helicobacter mehlei | reverse complement strand
TAAACCTTCGGATTTTTAAACCGCTTTAACTTTGGCAAAACGCAATTATAGGATTTTAAAGCTTAGGAGGGGCTTAATCCTCTAGCGTCCTAGAGACATACAGAGAAGAAAAGGTTTGGGCTACGGGCATCACCTCGATGCGGTTGATATTGACATGCGCGGGTTGCTCAAATATCCACAGCACCACATTAGCAATATCTTCAGGGCTCACATAGGGCACATGGGCGTATAACTCCTCTGCTCTTTGCACATCGCCTTTAAAGCGCACATGGCTAAACTCAGTCCCCCCGCACAATCCGGGTTCCACATTGCTCACACGGATTTTTGTATCGGCTAAATCCGCGCGCAAATTCAGGCAAAATTGCTTGACGAACGCCTTAGTTGCGCCGTAAATATTCCCGCCCGGATAGGGATAAGTCCCCGCAATCGAGCCCATATTAATGATATGCCCCTCATTGCGCTCTACCATGGAGGGCAAAACTAGGCGCGTGATATGCACCAAGCCCTTGATATTAGTCTCTATCATGGTCTCCCAATCATCTAAATGCGCACAAAATGCCTTGTCTAACCCTAAAGCCAAGCCCGCATTATTCACTAATAAATGAATGGGTTTTTCTTGCAAGGTATTTTGAATCCCCGCTTCTAGCTCTTGCTTGTTTTGTATGTCCAAGCAAAGGGGCTTAAACTGCGTAGGATACGCCTTTTCTAGTTCTGCTAAACGCTCTTTGCGTCTGCCCAATCCCACCACAAAATAATTTGCCTTGATAAATGCCAGCGCGATCGCTCTGCCAAACCCAGATGTCGCCCCAGTTACTAAGATATTTTTCATATACACCTCTGCTAAATGCTCATAGCGTAGCGCAAAAAGATCGCCTTTAGACAAATGAGCACACCACCCCTTTTTTAAATATTCTACCCCTTGACTCTCTCTCTCTCTCGCTAAAATGCGGTTGCCTTTTTAGTCTTACAGAAAAGGAGTGCTACATGACTGAGCAAGAGTTGATCTATGAAACGCTTGGAGAAGAGAAAGTCAAGCACCTTGGCGGGACTAGCGACTATATACCTAACCCCCAAGCTAAAACATGGATTGAATTTTACAAAATCTATTCAGGCGATTCCAATCCCATTTGTTGCAATATTGAATGTAATCAAAGTGCTAGCATAGGCGCACATATCAAAGTGGATCGTATCGGCAACAAGTACTATATAGTGCCGGTGTGCTCTAGTCACAACCCCCCACGACCCAACGACCCCTCTTGGGTTGTTAAAAAGGGGACTAGAGCCGTGCCACAAAAT
The DNA here is from genome assembly GCF_007280785.1 of Helicobacter mehlei. NCBI lineage: Bacteria > Pseudomonadati > Campylobacterota > Epsilonproteobacteria > Campylobacterales > Helicobacteraceae > Helicobacter > Helicobacter mehlei. The sequence goes on along the minus strand of NZ_VKGC01000029.1, from coordinate 11,272 downwards.
TTGAAGAAATCTCAAGAAAAGGGGTTTTGGGCGTCTATTTTTGGGTGAGTGGGGAGCGTGATTAAAACAACAACAAAGGAGCAAACATGTTTATCCAAGATTTGAGTGTTGAGCAACAACAGGTGTTCTTGTATTTGGCTAGAAAAGTCATTGAAGCCGATGGAGTGTTGCACGAATTGCAACTAGGCGCGTTGGATACGATCAAAAAGCAATGCGAATATGGCATCTCTGAAAAAGAAGTGCCTTTAAATACTTTAGGCAAAATTTTTACCACCAACCACGCCAAACATGCCACCTTGCTAGAGCTAACCTCTGTTGCCCTAGCTGATAGCCGTTGGCATGACAATGAGAGAGATACCATCTACTCCTATGCCAAAGAGATGGGGGTATCCACCCAAAAGGTGGATCAACTCAAAGACTGGGTGGTGAAAAACTTCATGCTTTATCAAGAAGCGGTCAAGTTGTTGGATTAGGGGGAGAAAATGGCAGTGCTTAAGATTTTCACAGGTGTTGGGGCGGGCGTTTTAGCTACGACAGCAGCACCGCTTGCAGGCGTAGCCATTGCAGCAGGCGCGGTTGCTACGGCAGTCGCTAGTTCAAAGAAAAGTTAAGGGGGAAAAAGCGATGGCAATGAGTACTGGGCAGACAATCGTTGGAGCGGCTCTTGGAGTTGCCGCTCTAGCGGCAATGGCGCCTCTTACAGGAATAGGTATTGGCGCAATCCTTGCGGGCGAAGCATTGGGAGCAACAGCAGTCGCTAGTGCTGCTGGGGGGGCTGTAGTGGGGGCTGTGAGCGGGAATGAAATGTAAGGAGGGAAAGCATGAGTTTTTTAAAATCAATGCGTAGTGTTGTTGGAGCGGTACTGGCACCAGCAAAATATGCGGGCGATGCGGCTTCAAGTGTCGCTGCTCATATGGGCGATAAAGTGGATGAGCCTGCAATAGGTAGTGTGGTAAAGCATTATCTGATAATAGGTGCTGAACACACGGGAATCTATGTAGGCGATGGTGAAATTGTCCATTGGACAAGTGATAGTAAAGTTGAGAAATGTAGAGCTGGAGAATTTAAGTCTGGTTTTAACGCTGCACTTGCGATGAGCATCTATGTTTCTTGTCGAGGCACAGAACCCGTAGGTTCTCCTCAAACCGCACAATATGCGCTCAGTAAGGTGGGTCAAGGCGAAAAAGAGAGGGGTAAATACAACGAAACCACCAATAACTGCCATATGTTTGTGGTGGAGTGTTTAACTGGTGGCAAGAAGTGCGAACCCCGCTGGGAAGAACCTGACGAGTATTGCAAACAATACTTAGGTGCGAACAAGTGGCGGGTGTGGAAAGGCACTTGAGCAACACCCACGCCTTAACTTGTGTGCGTGGGCGATAGGTTAAGGGTGAAATTTTACAAAGGGACAAAATGGGTATTTTGGATTTTATGGCGGGGCTGGTGGGCGTGGGGGCACAGCGCGCCGATCAAGACACCCCACAGATTATTACGATTGATGAGGAGATCGCCAAACATGTCAAGGGGAGTGGGGATTCTAAGGCGAGCGATTTTGGTTATCAATCTTGGATCGCCTATTACAAAAAAATACGCTACCCTAAGAAAGATGAAGACGCGCGCAAAAACATAGTTCTCAAATGTTGCCAATATTGGTGTTCTAGAGATGCCAACCGGGGAGCGCATGTGAAAATTGAGGGGTATGGGGGGAAGTGGTGGATTGTACCGGTGTGCTCTAGCCATAACCCCCGTACTGATGAGGAATTTAATGTCAAGGCAAACACCATAGCTATTAGACACCCTCCTAAAAAATAGAGGCATATAAGGGGGTTGTGCTGAACATTCTTCCATTACCAACCGCGCCCCAAAGCCCATAAACAGCGGATAGTTGCCTAGCATTAGCGACCTTGTGCTAACATCTGCCCCGCAATTAAGGGATATACCCTTGGGGTGGAACAAAGATTGCCAACAAGCTACCCTGCCCAAAGCTAAAAACCAAATATAGCGAAAGGCTATACATAAAACCTAGCGTGTGCATCTACAATGTTGATTTTTCCAAAGACGCTTCTCTAAAAATCCACCCTAAGGAAATAGGATTTTATAAATGTGAGCGCGCCACTTAACCTCTTAACCCCCATTTTTCTGCTAAAATACCCCTTTTGGAGTCTCCCATGTTTTACTTCCACAACACCCTCTTCACCCCCTACACCCTAGAGCAAGAACTCCCCAAACTCTACAATTTTGCACAGACACAAGAGCAAGCTAAAGAAGTCCTAGAGAAAATTACAGCCCTCAATCTACCCCACTTTAAAACCAGCAATGAACACCAGTTTGAAGATCACTTCATCGCCAAAGTGCTAGACCTCTTGGGTTGGGCGTATTTGCGCCAAGAAGAAAAGAGTATTCAAGGCAAATTAGAAAAACCGGACTTTTTACTCTTTGCAAGCCCAGAGTTAAAACAAGCCTACCAAGCCCTAGACAAAACAGAAAGATACGCCAGCAACGCCTTTTTCAGCGTGATCTGTGAGAGCAAGGCGTATAGCATAGAGGTGGATAGCGGTAAAAAAACCCCCGCGCACAATCCCCATTACCAAATTTTGCACTATCTCAACGCCTTAAGACACAATTATGGCTTTTTGACCAATGGGAGGGTGTGGCGTTTTTATGACGCGCACAAGCCCACTTACCACAAGGTCTTTTTTCAAGTGGATTTAGAGATGATCTTACAAACCCAAGACTTGGAGCATTTTCTCTACTTTTACCACATTTTCAACGCCGCTAACTTTTTGCCCCAAACCCTAGAGGATCGCAAAGAGCACACCACCACAATGGGGGCAGCCTTAAAAGCCAACGATAAAAAGAAAACAGACATTGAAGAAGACTTAAAAAATCTCATCTATGGCACAGAAGGCTATACCTTCTCTTTGTTTGAGGACATCGGGGTGGCTTTGCACGCGCGCCACCCACAAGCCCCCCTAGAAGACATCTATCAAAACACCCTCTATTTTCTCTTTAGACTGCTTTTCATCGCCTACTTTGAAGACAAGTTTGAGGATTTGCTCAAAAAACATAGCGGGTTTGGCAAACATTTGAGTATCCATAACATCTTAGAATGGCTAGAGGACGACCCACAGACCTACTATGGCATGGGCAAATTAGAACATCTCTTTAGCATCTACAATGAAGGCAATGAAAATTATGCCATGCCCCTTTTTGATGGCGGACTCTTTGAGCCTAGTAAAACGCAACTTTTTAAAGCAGGCAAGATTATTAGCGACTCCCTTTTAAAAAAAATCCTCACCCATCTATTCTACTATGAGGATTGCAAACGGGGCTATGCCACTCTAAGCGTGGTGCATTTAGGGAGCATTTATGAGGGCTTGATGTCCTATTTCTTTGCCATCGCTACAGAAGAAATCCACTATTGTAAAACGCAAAAAAGTGAGGGCTACTACGATAACCACGATAAAATTCTCTTAGAAAAGCAAGAAAAGATCACATCCAGCCAAGACTACCCCAAAGGACAGATTTATCTCAAAAACACCTCTAATTCTAGAAAATCCAGCGGGAGTTTTTACACCCATGAGGACATCACCAAAACCTTAGTGCAACACGCCCTAGCCGATTTAAACAATGAAAACATCTTAGAGTTTAAGATTTTAGACAACGCCTGTGGGAGCGGGGCGTTTCTCATTGAAGCGCTAAACCTTGCCAGCCAAAAGGCTTTAGAACACAACTATCCTGCCCTACAAACCCCCTTTGAGCAAGAAAAAGCCCTCATTGAGCAACAAGCCCAACGCTATATCCCCGGCTACCAAGCAGATGAAGCCGCCATTTTAAAACGCCTGCTTTTAAAGAAAATGATCTATGGGGTGGATATTAACCCCTTTAGCATAGAGCTAGCCAAACTCTCGCTGTGGATTGATAGCTTTGTCTTTGGCACGCCCTTGAGTTTCTTAGAACACCATATCAAGTGCGGCAACGCGTTGATGGGTTGCTCCCTTAGCGCATTTGAAGAGTTTTTGGGCAAAAGCGGGAGACTCTTTAATGAGAATTTCTTTAAAGAATTTGAAACCCTAAAAACCCTCTTTAGCCAGCTTGCCAACACCAAAGACAGCACCAAAGAGGAGATCGCCCACTCTAAAGCCCTCTATGCCCAAATCCAGCCCCACCTAGACCAGCTCAATCTCTATCTTAACTTCTACAACACCCAAGAGCTCATCGCCCACAAAGCAGACCCCGCCCTCAAAGAGTTTTGGCAAAGACGCGCCAAAGGGCTAGAGGGCGTGGGGCTAGAACAATTACACACCCCCGCCTATAGCGATGTCAAAGAGTGCATACAAGCCCACGCCCAAGAGTTTAGATTTTTCAACTATGAAATAGAGTTCCCCGAAATTGCCAGCGGGAGTGGTGGGCTCTTTGCCTTAAAACATAGCGGCTTTGACGCCATCATTGGCAACCCCCCTTGGGAGAAGAGCAAATTTGATGAAAGCGAGTTTTTTAGCGCGTTTAGAAGCGCGTACCGCACCTTTAGCCTTGCCCAAAAGCAAGAGTTTAAAACCAACGCCCTAGCAAAACCCTACATCAAAAGGGAGTTTGACACACAACAAGCCCACATCCAAACCACCAACGCCTATTACAAAGCCCATTACCCTAACAGCCGGGGGGCAGGCGATGGCAATCTGTTTAGATTCTTTATAGAACGCCATTTAAGCCTGCTTGGCTCTAAGGGGCGCTTGTGCGTGGTGATCCCTAGTGCGCTCATGCTTGAAGAGGGGAGTTTGGGCTTAAGAAAGAGGCTCCTAGAAAAGCACACCCTAGAGTTTTTCTATAGTTTTGAAAATCGTCAAGGGATTTTTAAAGATGTACATCGCTGTTACAAATTCGCCCTTTTAGGCGTGCGCGCTTTTATCTGCTCTAAAGATCACCCCATCAAAGCCCTCTTTTATTTAGAAGACCTAGAACAGATCCAAAGCACAAAGCCCCTTTTAATCCCCCTTCAATCTCTGTTAAACTCTGCTAAATGCGCGCTCAAAGAGGTCAGAAGCGCGCTAGATTTAGAGATTTTAGAGCATTGCGCTTCTAGGTTTGCAAGGCTTAATGAGGGGTGGCTCAATTTTAGGCGTGAGTTGGACATGAGCGGGGATAAGGATTTATTCAAACCCCAAATGTGGCTAGATTTTAGATCCGAGTTACACATGACAGGGGATAAAGACTTGTTTATCCCCATAGACACACAGAGTAAAACCCAAACAGCCCCGCTAGCAAAAGCTGCGCTTTTGCCCTTGCTTGAGGGCAAACATATCCACCAATTCAACGCCCAGTTTGCCCCGCCCCGCTTTTGTGTGGAGTTAAAGGCACTCCAAGAGAGACTTAAAAGCAAAGAAGAGCACCGCGCTAAAAAGGGGGGGTATAGCGGGGCGATTGCCTATGAGTATCAATATTTGAGGTTGGGGTATCGGGGGATTGCTAGGGATACCGATGAAAGAAGCTTGATTGTGAGTTTGATCCCTAAGGGCTGTAGCGCGGGGCATAGCATGTATTTAAGCGTGCCCTACACTTACACTAAAGAGGGCATAGTAGAAACCCACCCTCTGCAAACTCTCTTTACTTTGGGAGTGCTTAACTCTTTGGTAGTGGATTTTCTCTTGCGCCTGCATTCTCAAATGAATATCAGCAAAATTTACCTCTATGAACTCCCCCTCCCCCAGCCTAGCCTTGAAGAGATCAAAACCAACCCCCTTTACTTGGCTATCGCCCAAAGCGCGTTAGAATGCCAGCTTTATCACGACACCAACGGGCATTTTAGCGATCTAGCCCGCCTGTTTAAACCCCCCCTAGATGTGCCCAAAACCTCTAAGCTTTATCACACCAAACGCGCCCAGCTAGACATCACCATCGCGCGCGATGTCTATGGTTTAAGCCGCGATCAATTCTTGCACCTGCTAGACTCGTTTAGAGTTTTGAAAAACAAACAACCGGGGTTTATCGCCCTTTTAAAGAGTTTGTGGGAGGCAAACTGAAAGCTTGCCTTAAACTGAAAGCTTGCTCATTGAAGGTTTGCCTAAGCGCAAAATTTAAGAAGTTATGGCACAATAATCCTAGCGGTGCCGGGGTGGTGTCCCGGCCTACTATTTCTAGTAGAGTGGTTGGGTTAGGACCACAATAACCGCAAGGATTATGAGTAATTTCATGGTGATCTCCTTTCTAGGGGATCACCCACTATCCCCCCGACCCACAAACCTAAAAGTTACCTTTTAAGCCGTTTCTCCAAATGACCCAAAGCAGACCACCATGTGCGCCATAGGGCAGGATTATAACGAAAATTGAAGAGAATCAGCGCAAAATTTAAGAAGTTATGGCACAATAATCCTAGCGGTGCCCGGGTTTCCCCGGGCTTGCACTATTCTAGTGTAGTGGTTGGGCAAAAACCACTAACACCGCTAAGATTAGCATTAAGCGCATGGTGTGCCTCCTTTCTGGAGGATCACCCGCTGCGACTCTCAAAAGCTACGCTTTTGTCCCACAAGCCTAAAAGATAAGTTCTAAGCCGTTACGCCAAATAGCCCAAAGCAGACCACCATGTGCGCCATAAGACGCAATTATAACTAAAAAATTAAAGTAAAATGGAATTAAAGCAATTTGCGTTTTTGCATGGCGCGCAAAAAGTCGATGATCACCCCTCTTTTAATGACTTTAATTTGATTTTGCCCACCACCAAGCATGCCCATGAAGACTCCATGCGCATCAAAAAGGGGGCGGCCAAGGGGGGTATCTTGCAAACTAGAAGGGTTATGTAAGTTTTGGACTTCAAAGGCGTTTTTAGAGCCTACTTGGGGGTAGTAGAGGGTTTTTGTGCTGGGTGTCTGGCTATGGGCTAGGAGGTTTTGGGCGTATTTTTTGTAAATGCGGGCATGGTAGTAACTCTCGGGGCGCACTTGGCAATTATCATTGGTGAAAACATGCGTGCCCAAGAGGGAGAGTCCGCGGTTGCGATCGATGGCTTTAAGGCGTAGGCGGGCAACGCAGATGAGCAAGGGCGCGCTATCATCCTGCATTCTAGCCATGATGGTTTGGGCATACATACCTTGATCAAAGACCAAGCTAGAGGCACTCAAGTAATTCCCATTTGGCAACAAGAGCCCATAGCCTTGTTTGTAATGCCCATCGCTAAAATAGGCGGTTAAAAATGCACTGCTATAAATCCAACGCTCAGTAGGAGCAGATTTGGGAGATTTTTGTTGGTTGTTTTTGGGGGCGGTTTTTTGGGGGGTTTTGACTTTTTTAGCTGGGTGGATTAAGGAGGTGTTGATCCCATCAGCCTGCAATGCCCCCAGTGCCAACAACCCCAAGACAACCGCCAATGCCCGCATACACGCCCCATGCTGATAAATTAAGTTGAAATCGGTAAAATGTCCGAATCTTTTAACTTTAAGAGGATTTCATGGAGACACTCAAAACTTACAATCTAGAACCCCAAGTCTTAGCCACTTACAATTACGCCACAATCCACACCAATAAGGGGGCAATCAAAATCCGCCTATTTGGTAAAGACGCGCCCCAAGCGGTGAGCAATTTTGCCACTTTGGCTAATGAGGGCTTTTACAATGGTCTAAGTTTCCACCGCGTGATCGCCGGCTTTGTCGCCCAAGGAGGTTGCCCTTATGGGAGTGGGACAGGTGGTCCGGGACACCGCATTAAATGCGAGGTGCAAAATAACCCCCACAAACACAAGAGAGGGGCTTTGTCCATGGCGCATGCGGGGCGCGATACCGGGGGGAGTCAGTTTTTCTTGTGTTTTGCACCCCAACCCCATTTGGATGGGGAACACACAGTATTTGGGCAGATTGAAGATGAACAAAGCCTCAAGGTGCTCGATTCTCTCAAACAGGGCGATGTGATGGAGAGCGTGCAAATTAGCGCAGAATAAGGCAAGATGCCGTGTTAATTTTGGCCAGAAAGCTAGGCGAGGGGGTGGTGATTGGGGAGGATATTTATATCAAGGTGGTTTCCATTGACAAGGGCAATGTCAAATTAGGTTTCCAAGCCCCAGCCCATACCTTAATCTTGCGCTCTGAGCTTAAAGAAGCAGTTGCCTCTGAGAATCAAAAGGCTTCCCAAGCGGTGAGCGATGAGGTGTTGGTGGGTATGGGGCAATCCATCCAACTGGGTAAATTGAAGTGATCCCCTTTAGTTTTGAGGTCTATCCTAAGATCAATGTCTTTTTAAAAATCTTAGGGCTACATGGGGGTTATCACACCTTGATTTCTAGGCTTGTGCTGGTGAAAAATACCTTTAAGGATTTTGTATCTATCCAAGCCGGATCGGCATTTGCCCTTAAGGGTAATTTTGGTTGTGCTTTGCAAGAGAACACCATTTATCAAATGCTCCAAGTCTTAAAGTGCCACTTGCAGGCTAAACAAACCCCCCCCAGCCTTTTAAAACTCCTAGATACCCTCCATGTAGAGGTCGAAAAGCACATCCCCACCCAAGCGGGCTTAGGCGGGGGGAGTGCGGATGCGGGCGTGCTCTTAGCCCAGCTCAATAGGCATTTAAACCTAGATTTGAGCTTGCCTGAATGCTATGCAATCGGGGCACAGGTGGGGAGCGATGTGAATTTTTTTATTTCGGGTTATCCAAGTGCGCATGTCTATGGTCGGGGCGAATGGGTCAGCCCCTTTGAAGAACCCCCACTAGAGTGGGAGATTTTAACCCCCCCCATGGCTTGCCAAACCGCTAGGGTTTATGCCCTCTTTGAAAAGACCAGCCCCTTTGGGGGTATGCATTTGCCTAGCGACCAACTGCTAAAAAAATATGGTCGTAGTGCCTTAAATGATCTGCTCACCCCCGCATTAAAAGCTTATCCCAAGCTAGCGCAACTGGACAAGCAATTACCCCCACATTGGTTTTTTAGCGGGAGTGGGGGTAGCTTTTTTACGCTTAAGGGGAGTGCATGAAAGAGGTCGCGCGCAATAAAAAGGCCTACTTTGATTATGAGATTTTAGAAAGTCTAGAGGCGGGGATTGTGCTGGCAGGTTCTGAGGTCAAGGCGATTAGAATGGGTAGGGTGAATTTAAAGGATAATTTTGTTAGGATCGTGCGCGGTGAGGCTTTTTTATTTGGCATGCATGTGGCGCACTTGGCAAATACAAACACCTACTACAGACCTGATGAGAGGCGTTCTAGAAAGTTGCTCTTGCACAAAAAGCAATTACGCAAGTGGTTTAACCAAGTGGGGCAACAACGCTTGAGCATTGTGGCGTTGAAATTGTATTTTAACCAAAAAAACCGTGTCAAACTCCAAATTGCTTTGGTTAAAGGGAAAAAGCTTTATGACAAAAGGGAGGACATGAAGAAAAAGGCGTTGGAAATAGATGCTAAAATGGCCTTTAAAAATCACGCTAAAGGTTCTTGATGAAAGATATGATGGGTTCTTGGACTTTGATGAAAGAAATGGTGGAATATGGGATTTTAGGATTTTTGGCATTCCTCTCAGTGATTGTGATCGCCATTGGCATTGAGCGGGTGTGGTTTTATGCCACCATGCGGGTGGATGATTACATGGACAAACGCAAATTAGAACTTGATTTGCACCGCCGTTTAACTTTGGTGGCGACCATTGGCTCGAATGCGCCCTACATCGGGTTGTTAGGGACCGTTACGGGGATCATGCTCACTTTTATTGATTTGGGCAATACGGGTGCGGTGGATACTAAGGCAATCATGGTCGGTCTGGCTCTTGCGCTCAAAGCTACGGGTATGGGCTTGATTGTGGCAATCCCCTCTGTGGTGATTTATAACATGCTGGTGCGTAAAAGTGAGGTCATCATGACCAAGTGGGACATCTACCACAACCCCGCTACAGAGGAAAACTCCTATAACCGCTTGGATATAGATTGATGAAAAAAATAGACTCCATGAATGTCGTTCCCTTTATCGACATTATGCTTGTGCTCTTGGTAATTGTGCTCACCACCGCCTCTTTTGTGCAGACCTCCAAGTTGCCCATCAATATCCCCAGAGTAGATAAAAGTTCGGACAATGCTCAAGATGTGCTGAATAAAAAGCAAGTCAATATCGCCATTTCGCATAAGGGCGAGTTTTACCTCAACAAACAAAAAGTGAGTTTTGAGACGCTCAAGCGCACTGTAAGGGGCTATGCCAAAGACACGCCCATTATTTTACAAGGCGATAAAGATAGCAATTTGGATAGTTTTGTTAAGGTAGTGGATTTGTTGCAAACCAACCACTTAAACCAGCTTTACATTTTAGTCGAGGATAAGAACAAAAACCCGTGATTTTAGATAGTTTTTAGAGAAGTTAGGCTAGAATGCCACGATATTTTTTGGTTTTTTAAAGGATTAAAATGAAGCGCACCTACCAACCCCACAACACCCCCCGCAAGCGCACACATGGTTTCTTAGTGCGCATGAAAACCAAGAATGGGCGCAAGGTGATCAATGCTAGGAGAGCAAAGGGCCGCAAACAACTCGCCGTTTGATTGTTGAGTGCAATCGTTAAAAACAACCCGACAATTTAGCTATGTCTATAAAAAGGGTGTTAAAAAACACCACCCGCTCTTTGTGATGCATTGCTTGCGCTTGGGCCAGCATGGTGTTTTTTTTAACCACCCCTCTGCCTCCCTGCTGGGTTTGAGTGTTTCTAAAAAAGTTGGGAATGCGGTTTGCCGTAATTTGATCAAACGGCGCGTGCGGGCGATCTTAAGGCATGCGCTCATAGAAAAACAAGCCATTGTATTTGTAGCTAAAGCGGGTATTGATACCTTGAGCTATCAGGAATTAAAAGAACAGATACTGGCTTGTTTGGCAAAACCCCTAAAGGTTAAGAGAAAACATGGCTCTTTTAGCCCCACTTCTTAAAAGACTCCTGCGTCTCTATAGGTATTTTTCGGCTTTCAAGCCTGCTTGTTGCCGCTACTACCCTACTTGTTCGGCTTATGCCCTTTGGCTCATCCATTGTGAGAGTCTCCCTAAAGCCCTCTATAAAATTGCCAAACGCATTTTATCCTGCCACCCCTACACTTCAGGCGGGATTGCCTACCCTGTTGGCTCTAAACATATCCAACCCATGTTTTGCGCCCCCAAAGAAGTTACCTTGGCGTATTTCTTAGTGCCCTTAAACCCCAAAACCCCCTCCCCTTACTACATCCTCAAGGTCCATAGTGAAAGACAATAATTTAAAACTCATTCTAGCCGTTGCGCTCTCCTTTATCTTTTTAACCATTTATAGCTATTATTTCCAGCAACCCACCCC
>NZ_VKGC01000028.1:0-14056 GCF_007280785.1 Helicobacter mehlei | reverse complement strand
ATATAACAAGGGTTAAACGCAACGCGTTTAATGAGCAAAAGCCCTTAGGCTTTTGCAAAATGCTTTAGCGTTTTAATAGCCAAAACGGGCAATTAATACCAAAAGGCTAGCAAGCTCAAGCCCACCAAGATGATAAAACCAAATTGGCGCAAGTTTGCCCAACTAGAGTGGCAAAGGTTGATGACAATCTTTGCATTACACCCCTCTAGCCCCCTATGGTGGGCACTTGGTTAGGGGGTAATTTTGAATTTTGGATATAGCTTTTGCAAAGTTTTAAGCCAAAATGTGGCATAATGGCGCTAGTGGTTGCCCCGCCTTGTTGGGCGGGGTTGGTTTTAATATAACGGTTGTGCTAGAACCGTTAAAACCACCTGCGGGCTTGGCGTAGATGTGGGTGGCATAGCGTATAAACTCCGCAAAAGGGATGAGCAAGGGCACATGCACAATGTCGCCTTTAGGCCGTAGGCAACCAATTAGCATGCGGTCATAGATGTCGCCCACTTTGTGCAGCAGGCTTAAAAAACGCAGATTTTTAATGCTTAGGGCTCTGGCAGGCACGAGACAAGTCGCGTTCTGGTTAATTTGGGTGATCTCTGTCCCGTCCTTGGAGTCAAAAGCAATGTTAATCTTATCCCCATCTAAGCAGAGTTCAAAAAAGGAACTCCCTATGCCGGTTAAAACATAGGCCTGCACAAGCTCGCGACTGTAGGCGCGTTTGGTATTGTTGTGTTGCCGCATGGGTTCTCCTTTCAATGGTTAATGTTGGCTTTTAAGAAGTTTAGGGCTTTCTTATTCCAACCATCGCCGTCATCTTTGGGCTTTTTATTGTCGTTGTGCTCCTCTAGCTGGATAAAGCAATAGCTTTCAGGGTCCACCTTGAAGAAACACTTTTTATAAGAAGACCTGCCCATCTTGTTTTTGATGAAGTAGACTTGCCATAACTGCGTTAGCCGGCGTTGGACTTTGATGAGCAACCACTCCCGCAAGTCCTCTTTAAGGGGCAAATAGTGCAACTGGGGTTCGATCGCCTGATCCCCAAACAGACCGATAAATTCCTTGCTTGTGCTGAATTTCTCCCCCAAAATATCCACTAATGACCCTAAAAACACGGGCTTACCCAGTTCTTTGAGCTTCAACACGGCTTCTAAGATGAGCCGGTGGGGGGTGTCAAACTCTTCAAGAGGCAAGCCCTCTAGCAACTCTTCAGCATACTCCGGATAAATAACCACACTTCTAACGATCGTCGCTTCCAGCAAGCCGGGCTTAATTTCTAGTTGCATCGCCCTCCTCAAGTCCTGCCAGTAGCTTTGGGTTTGCAAAAATGCGCGGATGTAGAGATTCTCGGTGCTGAAGGCTTCTAGTGCCAAATAGAGACTCTCCAGTAATAAGGCGTTTTGGCTGGTGCGCAAATGGGCTTGTTTGCGCTGGTAGGTAATGGTCTTGCCGGTGAGCTCTTGCAAGTGCGCTATGAAACGGCTAAAAGCTTCTTGTTCCTTGGTGTTCAGCCCGTTGAGCCGTTGGACTTACTGGGTGGTGGAGCTGATTAGTTCGCTTTCTTGCTTTTTTAAGCCCTCCTTGTAGTTTTTCCACTCAAAATATAAATCTTTGCCCTTGACTCCTTTAGTGTGTTTCAACCCTTTAAAAACAACGCTTTGGCGTTGTTTCCCATGCGCATGCGTGCATGCGCGTTTAGGTTTTTCATGTTTCTTGAAATAGTTTATTAAGAAGGGGTTCAAATTTTGGCGGATAGTGGGAGTGCCCTTATCTGCGCTGGCCGCCATTTTTTGGCAATCTGTTGCATTGCCTGCCTTGCGGGCTTTGGGCTTGCTTTTGGATTTTTGCGGCATTCCGCCATTTTTTGGCGGATAGTCATTTTTGGCGGGCTGTAATTGCTGGGCTGTGGGCATGTGCAAAACCCATTGGGTTAAGCCATTGAGCCGCCCCCTCTGTGCGCGCAAAAAATGCACTTCTAGTAACCCTTTGGCCTTCAGGTGGCGTAAGTATTTTAACGTGGTGTTGAGCCCCAAACCTAAGGCCTTACCCAGCTCTGCGGTGCTTAAACTCCATTCAGCGGGTAGGTGGTTGATGTAGGCCAAAATGGCGATTTCTTGCGCGCAAAGCCCGCATTTAAATCTCATTGGGCAGGGCCGAATAATTGGCTTGTGGGTTGTATTTGCAGATGAGCGGGGTTAATGCTTGCTTTTGTTGTTGCATGGGGAGACTCCTAGATTGGGGTTGTGGTTAAAAAAAGAGAGAGATGATTAAAACTTGTTTGGGCAGATAGGCCGCATAAGCCCTAAGGGTTACATTAGCGTTATTGTGCCCTAGCATGGCACTTGTGCGCAAGACATTAGCCCCCACTGCTGAGCATCAAGCTAGCAAAAGTATGGCGGGTAGAATACAAACACCGGTGAGCGATCCCGCATTGGGCCAACAAACGCCTCCAAGGACGCTCAAAGCTCAAGCGGCGGTACTTGCCATGGGCAAAAAGCGCATCATTTGCCCCCAGCCCGTTTTGCTCAATGTGCTTCAAAAGGCGATTTTACCGGGTCGGGCATCTCAATGGTTCTGATGGAGCTCTCAGTCTTGGGCGTGGTGATCTTGCCTAGCTGGTTGATGGCGCGCTCTATACGGATCGTGTTGCGTTCAAAATCAATGTCAGATCGCCTTAGGGCTAAAATTTCACCCATACGCGCCCCCGTGAAAATAGCGACAACTAGATAAGTGCAGAAGATGCCCGGCTTGCAAGTGCTGATGATTGCCGTAACTTCTGCATCGCTTAGGGGCTTCTTCTTAGACGGTGTGGGGGTCTTTAGCTTGCGTTTGAAAAAGGGATTAAGGTCGATGTAGTCCATCACCATTGCAAAATCTAAAAGCTTTTGGAGCATTTTGATGATGGCACTTGTATAGCTGCGCGCATAGCCTCTTGCGGCCAACTTGTTGTAAAACTGGTGCAGCGTGGGCTTGTCAATCTCGCCCATATAGACGGGGTGATCCAGCAACTCCAACACCCGATCCATAATCTGGCGGGTATGGGTTTGGCTGGTTTCTTTGAGGTGGGCGTAAGTTTCCATCAACTGATCCACAACAAAGGCGACTTTGATCCGCCATTCTTGGGCCACCACCCCGCCGCCTTGTTTTTTCACGGGCTTAAACTTGGCCTTAGCCTTTAGCTTGCGGTTCATGCCCAACTTGATAGCCCACATCGCCCGGTTATCCGGGGTATCATCGCAAAATAGGCTTTTGCGGTCCCATTTGCCCTCGATATACTGCTCTAGATATAGCTTGCCATTGCGGTTATAGAATTTCATAAGAGACACCTTCCTCGTATTGGATTTTTTAAGGCCTTTGTTTGTAGCGTTTTTAGAGCTTATAGACGCTTGGTGTGGCTTAAAGCTTTTGACCCTCCCCTTGGGGCTTTGCTCCCCGCTATTGTCTAAGATTTTTCAAGCCAGCCAGTTGCGGGCAATGCAAAGAGAGCGGGCTAAAAAAAGCAAGATTGAACCGACTGATTTTTGCCTTATGCTCTAGGGGGTGTTTGTTGGTTTGGTGTGTGGTGGATAAAACTTAAATGCACTCGAGGGTTGTGGGTGTAAAACTCTTGGCGTGTAACCTTGGCTAAATCCTCTTGCTCTAAGTTGACTTTAATTAAAGTTCTATTGCACTCTAAAGCCTTTTAGACTAAAATACCTTTTTTGTTAGACATTCTGCTCTCTTTGCGTTGGTGTTGTGGACATGGGTGCGAGTTAAGCGAATTTAAATATAAGCACACATGGAAGTTGTGCTACCTATAAAGGGTTAATACAATGATTCTCAACGGCTCTATTTTGGATATTTTGGCACAAATAGAGGACTCTAGCTTTGATTGCATCATCACTTCACCCCCTTATAATGTGGGTAAGGATTATGAAAAGACAAGGAGTTTAGATGACTATTTAAGCGCGTTTGAACCTGTGTTAAAGGGGCTAAAAAGAGTGCTTAAAGAGAGTGGGAGTGTTGCATGGCAGGTGGGTAATTTCATCAAAGATAAAGAGGTCTATCCCCTAGACATTTACTTTTATCCCCTCTTTAAGGATTTGGGCTTTAGGCTGAGAAACCGCATCATTTGGAAATTTGGGCATGGCTTGCACTCCAAGCTTAGATTTAGCGGGCGTTATGAAACCATACTCTGGTTTAGCAAGAGCGATACTTATACTTTTAACTTGGATAGCGTGCGCGTGCCGGCCAAATACCCGGGCAAGCGCCACTTTAAGGGCACAAAAAAAGGACAACTCTCGGGCAACCCCAAGGGCAAGAACCCGGCAGATGTGTGGGAGATTGTGCTCAGAGATTGGGAGTGCCAGATTTGGGACATTGTCAATGTCAAGAGCAACCATGTAGAAAAAACCGCCCACCCTTGCCAATTCCCCATAGAATTAGTTGATCGCCTCATTTTAGCTTTGAGCAATCCCGGGGAGCGCATTTTAGATCCCTTTGGTGGGGTGGGGACAACGCTAATCAGCGCGCTTAAAAATGGCAGAAAAGCCCTCTGTGTAGAAAAAAAAGAGCTGTATTGCCAAATCGCTCGAGAGAGGGTGCTAGACTTCTTTAAAGGCACGCTCAAATGGCGTGAGATGAGCCAAGAAATTTACACGCCCAAGAACGACAGCGTGGCGCGCGTGCCAGAGGAGTGGCGCGGGTTGGGGGCTTATTGAAAATCGCGTATTGGCACTCCCATCTCAATGGACTAGAGTTTTTACAAGTCCATCACTTGGATTTGTGGCAAGAGATACAGAGTGTTATTCTTAACACCAATGCCTATGTGTGCCAAACAAAAATCTCGCAAGAAAGAGGCAGACAAGGCAATCGCTTATTTTCTCCAGCAGAGATCAACAAGGCTTTTGAGGTTTCTTTAAATGCTTTGGGTTGGCTAGAAAATAGGCAAAGTTATTATCTCACACCCCACCAATCTCTAGCCTTTGAAACCATGTATTTAAACCCTGAAATGCAAAAGCAAGCCATAGAGGCACAAGGAGAGATCGCCTACTTTTCCTATAACCAAACCGACTTTTTAAAAGAGCGCATCGCTATAGAACTGCAGTTTGGCAAATATGCCTTCTACGATCTCTTTGTAAAACACATGGCCTTTTTTGTCGCTAATGCTATTGATGTGGGCATTGAGATCGTCCCCACTAAAGCGATGTGCGCGCAAATGTCAAGCGGGATCGCCTATTATGAAAGTGAGGTGTATAATCTCTACAGACAAGGGCGCAACACCCCAGCCGTGCCATTGATTTTGATAGGGATTGAGCCTTAAGAGTTTGTAGGGAGGTAGACTTCAGTCTTGCGTATCAACTTATATTTGTTTGAGTTGCCCGATGTCAAGGGGACCAAAAATATCTTCAGGTGTGCCAAAGGCAAGGCTGACTTTTCTGGCGATCATGGATTTTGCGGTGCCGGGCGGTCCGTATAAAAAGATCGCTTTGCCCGCAAACATCGCTAACAACACCAAGCGCACGCATTCCTCACGCTCGAACAAATCTTTTTCCAACTCGGCGATGAGATTCTTAACTCTGTCTTTATATTTATGGGACATGGGAACTCCTTGTAAAAAGGGTATTATAGCGTAGCTGGGCTTGGGCTTATAGCTCGCTCTCGGGCAAAATCTTAGACCAATTTTTAATGAAGCGTAAAAAGGGGGAAGTGTTGGGGGGTTTGGTGTGCCAGATCACCTGCCCACCCTCCACACCCTCCCATACTAAATGCTGGCGTAATTTACACTTTTCTAGCACTAAGTGCCAGCTTTCTTGCATTTGTTCTTGCATCAAGTTTTGTAGGTGCGTAGCAAAGGTGCTATTATCAAAGATCACTACCGATTCGGTGTTGATTTGCGCCGATCGCGCATCTAAGTTGAAACTACCAATCCAAGTTTTACGCCCATCAAAAATGAGAATCTTGCTGTGTAAAGAGTTTTTCAAACGACCTTTAATTTTATATTTAATGCCCTTGGAGGTGTATTTGACATACTTAAAAAAGTCGTTTTTGGTTTCATAAACATTCGCTCCGGCTTTGACTAATTTTTTGGCATAACGTTCCCACGCACCATAAACCACAATCGCATCGGTGGAGGATAACGAGTTAGTTAAAATGTTGATCTCTAAGCCCTCTTTGAGCTTTTTTTTAAAGGTTTTGAGCAGTGCATGCCCGGGGATGAGATATGAGGAGGCAATGTAAAGTGAGTTAGTCGTGTGGGCTAAAATATTGCTGAGGGCTTGCTTGATAGGAGAATAGGGGGATGGAGCGTTGATCTTAGAAGGGTTATCGGCAATAAAAGAGGCACTACCATAGTAGCCGGTGTTTTTCTTGTGTATAAAATCTTGGATGAAGTCTTGCACCTCTTGGTTGTAATTTTGTTGATCGGGTGGGTGCAGGATTTTAGAAAGGGTGCTAGCATAGGTTTTAGCATATTTTTTCAGTTTATGGTGGCTGGGCAATAAATTGGCTGGGATCGCACTTTTGTAGTTCCAATACTCTAAAAAGCTCTTTTTGGCTTCTAAACCCACTTCGCCCAAAAATAGCGCATCTATGTCTAAAAAGTTCTCTTCTAAATCATTGTCAAAATAGACATCGGCGATATTGCGCCCCCCAATCACCAACGCCACATTATCCACGATAAATAATTTATTGTGCATGCGTTTTTTAATGCGATCGTAGCTGATAATCATCTCCAAATAACGCAAACCCCTATGGCGTAACCGATAGGGGTTAAAGATTTTGACATCAATATTGGGGTGGGTGTTGAGCATGATAATATCGGACATATCCGAGTCTAATCCGTTATCATCAATCAATAGCCGCACTTTCACGCCACGATTAGCCGCCTTATAAAGCTCAAACATCATCACCCGTGAAGAAATGTCGTTTTTGTAGATATAGGTTTGGATGTCAATATTATGGGTCGCCATGCGGATTAGGGCGATGCGCTGTAAAAGCGCGCTCTTGCCATCGAGCAACAAAAACCCCAAACTTTTAGAGCGATCGCGTTCCAAGATTGCCATGTAAGGCTGGGCAATAGGGGTTTGTAGGGGGTTATAGAGTTCTAAGGAATAGGTGGGGTAGGTGCTATTCTTTTTGACAATGGTAGAAAGACAGCCTGAAAACAACAGGGCGCAAAGAAGCCCAACAACGCGAAACGCTAGCACCCGCGTTCAAACTCCAAGCTAATCGAGATCTGTCTTTTTAGGCAAGCATAAAGAAGCCACAAACATGGCGGCCATGATCACAGCCACATAGACAAAAAAACCATTTTCCATCTGGACACTTTTAAATTTCAAAGCGACATAGGGGGCTGTCCCGCCAAAAATGGCATTCCCAATCGCAAAACTAAAACCCGTGCCCAGCGCGCGCACATGTTCGGGGAAAAGCTTGGCCTTGAAAATACCCGCCACAGAGGTATAAAAACTCAAAATCACAAACAAGCTCACCACGCCCATAAAGATCGCTCCGGGCTGGTGGGCGTGGTGTCTTAACAGATTAAAGAGCGGGTAAATCCCCACAAAGGCTAAAACCGAAAAGAGCGTTACGGCATGTTTGTGCCCGATTTTATCTCCAATATAGCCAAAGAGGGGCTGAATTAACATCAAAATTGCCAATGCTATTAAAAAAATATCATTCACGGCGGTTTTGGCCATGCCGGCATTTTCAACGAAGGTTTTGGCGTAAGTGGTGATGGTATAAAAGGCTAGCGAGCCCCCGGCTGTGATCACCATGACAATAATAAAAGCACGCCAATGGGGAATTAACGCCTTAATCGTGCCCCGATCGGTGTGTTCTTCTAGTTTGCTGGAACTCTCATCCATAACCCGGCGCATAAAGAGCGATCCGAGTGCCAATACCCCACCCAGTGCAAATAAAAACCGCCACGCATAGGCACTCATCTGCTCAACACTGAAAAATAAAAGTAAAATAGCGATGCTAGCTACTGCTAAGAATTGTCCCCCAATGAGGGTTACATATTGAAAGGAGGAGTAAAACCCGCGTTTGCCCGGGGTGGCCAATTCGGCTAAATAGGTCGCCACAATGCCATATTCCCCGCCCACGCTCAAACCTTGGATGAGGCGTGCCAAGAGCAACAATAAAATCGCCCAGTCGCCCACCACATCTTTACTCGGCAGTGCTGCGATCATAAAAGAGCCGGCCGCCATCATCAAAACCGAGATCACCATGGATTTTTTGCGCCCAACTTTATCGGCTAAAGAGCCAAAAAGCCAAGAGCCCAAAGGACGCACAAAAAAACCTACCGCAAAAATCCCAAAAGCTTGGATTTGCTGGGTAACAGGATTGCTAGACTCTGAAAAAGCATGGGCAAAGTAAGTAGCACTAAAGGCATAAATGTAAAAATCAAACCATTCCACTAAATTCCCACTACTAGCTGCAATAATGGATTTGATTTTTTGGGTGCGTGTGAGTTCTGCCATTAGCGTTTCCACAAGCCCTTAGCCTTGTCAATCAGGCTAGGTTTTTGCTTTTTGGCAAAGCGGCGCAATGTGGCTAAAAAGTGATGCCATTCATGAATCTCCATTGCCGGGATCGCCCCGGCGTAATTGGTATGGGGGGGTAAATCCTTGCCCACCGCCCCCTTGCCCCCAATTTGGGTAAATTCCCCAATGTGCATATGCCCCCCCGTGCCCACCTGCCCGCCTAAAACCACATTGCGCCCCATCGTGGTGGAGCCTGAAAGCCCCACTTGAGAAACGATGATGGAATGCTCGCCTAGCACGCAATTATGCCCCACTTGCACCAAGTTATCAATTTTGACTCCCTTTTTAATGTGGGTGATCCCAAAAACAGCGCGATCGATGGTGGTGTTCGCCCCGATTTCTACATCATCATCAATTTGCACAATGCCGGTGTGTTCGATCTTGACATGCTCGCCTTGGGCTGTGTGGGCGTAACCAAAACCATCGCTCCCAATTACGCTATTAGCATGGATATAAACATGGTTGCCAATTAAGGTATTCTGATAAATGGTAACATTGGGGTAAATTTGACAATGCGCCCCGATCTTTACCCCATCGCCCACCACCACATTAGCCATCAGCACGCTCCCCTCGCCCACTTCTACATTTTCTCCCAAGACCACCCCGGGCATTAAAACCACGCCCTCAGCCAATTTGGGAGGGTGGGGCTCAATGGGGCGGGCAAACATCGCACGCTTGAAAGCCTCTGAAACCTGCGCAAAGGCTAGGTGGGGGTTTGGACTAATAAGAGCTAGGCTACTTGCGGGCACTTTGCTCACAAACTCAGCACGGATGAAGATCGCCCCGGCTTTGGTGTCTTTGAGTTTTTTCAAATAGGATTTTTGATCCACATAACTTAAGTGGTTGGGAGTGGCTACTTCTAGGGGAGCAATCCCAGCCACCTCAAAATCCTTAAAATTTTGGGGTTTGGTAACCTCTAATTTATAAGTTTGCAACAATGTATCTAAGGTCATGCTAACTCCTTACAAGCACTAATTCTAATGATCTCTAACAAGGAGTCCAAATCTAAACACGCCTTGCCTACAAGCACACCATCCACCTCTGCCAAGTCCAAAATCTCTGTGGCATTACTTGTCTGCACACTCCCGCCATAGACCATCAAAGGAATAGTGCGCCCCGCTTGGCGCAAACCTGCTTTAAGGGCACATAAAGTGTTAGCAATATCGCTACTCTGTGCACTCACGCCCGTACCAATTGCCCAAATAGGCTCGTAAGCCACGATAAGTTTTGGGTAGTCTAGGTCGATCCCCTCAAGCTGTTTTAACAAGTGCGCAACAAGTGCTTTCTCTCCTTGTTCTCTTAGCTCCAAAGACTCGCCAATGCAAAAGATAATTTGGAAATGATGGGATTTAAAAAAGTGGAATTTTTCTGTACAAAAAGAATCGCTCTCTAGCAAACGCCTTTCGCTATGCCCGATCAACACGCTTTTAATTTGTCTCTTTTGCAAGGCTTGCAGGGTAACCTCACCGCTAAAGGCCCCCTCTAATGCGGGGTAGGCATTTTGTGCCCCCAAAGAAAAATGCGCATACGCATGCTGGACTTGCCCTAATTCTAAAATGGGGGGGAGGAGCACTACATAAGGAGCTAGCTTGGCATCTAGGCTACTATCTAGGCGTTCCAAATAGGGCAACAAATCGATCGCATAAGATTTAAAATTAGCCAAAACATACTTCAAAATACTCTCCTAGCAAAAATCCACAATCTAGTTTCTGCTATCTTAGCAAAAGATGGCAAAGATAACTGAAAAATACCGTAATTTTGCTATCATTTTGTGAAAATTTGAGGAGAGCGCATGCAGCAAGAGGAGATCATAGAGGGTTACTACGGGGTTACTACAGAGCGCAAGAAAAGCGGGGCGTATGCGAAATTGGATTTTTGGCAGAGCGCGACCGGGCTTGTCTTGGCGTTGTTTATGATCGCGCATATGTTCTTTGTGAGCAGTATTTTGATTAGCGATCGCGCGATGTACGCGGTAACAAAGTTTTTTGAGGGGAGTTTGTTCATCAAGGCGGGCGAGCCGGCTATTGTGAGCGCGGTAGCGGCCGGGGTGATTGTGATCTTAGTCGCGCATGCCTTTTTGGCGTTGCGCAAATTCCCCATCAACTACCGCCAATACAAAATCTTCAAGACGCACAAGCATTTGATGCAACATGGCGACACCACGCTATGGTTTATCCAAGTGGGTACGGGCTTTGCGATGTTCTTCTTGGCTAGCGTGCATCTCTTTGTGATGCTCACCGCGCCCCATAGTATCGGACCGCATGCCTCTTCTTATCGCTTTGTGAGCCAACATTTTTGGTTGCTCTATATCTTCTTGCTCTTTGCTGTGGAGTTGCATGGCTCTATTGGGCTCTATCGCCTAGCCATCAAATGGGGTTGGTTTAAGAATTTGGGCATTGAGGGCTTGCGCAAAGCCAAATGGGGCATGAGCGCGTTTTTCATCGTGCTAGGTTTGCTCACTTATGGGGCTTATGTCAAAAAGGGGCTCACCCAAAAACATGAGGGGATCATGAGCATACAGCAGGCGATCCAACTAGATGAAGAATTGCACAAGGAAGGAAAAGAATGAACATTATCTATTGCGATGCGTTAGTGGTGGGCGGGGGCTTGGCGGGTTTGCGCGCGAGCATTGCGTGCAAACAAAGGGGGTTGCACACCATCGTGCTCTCTTTAGTGCCTGTAAGGCGTTCCCACTCGGCTGCCGCCCAAGGGGGGATGCAGGCGAGTTTGGGCAATGCCAAGATGAGCGAGGGAGACAATGAAGACCTACACTTTTTGGATACGGTGAAAGGGAGCGACTGGGGTTGCGATCAGCAAGTGGCGCGCATGTTTGTAACCACCGCGCCCAAAGCCATTAGGGAGTTGGCTAGCTGGGGGGTGCCCTGGACGCGCATTAAAAAGGGCGATCGCAAGGCCGTCATCAATGGCGAGCATGTTACTATCACCGAGAGAGAGGATCGCCACGGCTATATCCAAAGCCGCGACTTTGGGGGGACTAAAAAGTGGCGCACCTGCTTTACGGCCGATGCCACCGGGCATACCATGCTCTATGCAGTCGCTAACGAAGCGTTGCGCTACAATGTGGATATTCAAGATCGCAAAGAGGTTTTAACTCTAATCCACCATGAGGGCGTGTGTTATGGGGCGGTGGTGCGCGATCTCATCACCGGGGGTTTGAGTGCCTATGTCTCTAAGGGCACGCTACTAGCCACCGGGGGCTATGGGCGAGTCTATAAGCACACCACCAACGCGGTGATTTGCGATGGGGTGGGGATTGCTTGCGCGCTAGAAACCGGAGTGGCCAAGCTAGGCAACATGGAAGCCGTGCAGTTTCACCCCACCGCGCTAGTGCCTAGTGGGATTTTGATGACAGAGGGGTGCAGAGGCGATGGGGGGATTTTGCGCGATAAATTTGGGCGCAGATTCATGCCCGCTTATGAGCCTGAGAAAAAAGAGCTAGCTAGCCGTGATGTGGTGAGTCGGCGCATTTTGGAGCACATTAAAAAGGGCTATGGCGCGCCCTCCCCCTATGGCGACCATGTGTGGTTGGACATCGCCATTTTAGGCCGCGAACATGTAGAAAAAAACCTACGAGATGTCCATGACATCGCTAAAACCTTTGCGGGCATTGACGCGGCAGATGACAGCGTGGAAACTCAAGACAACATGAAAGACATGCCCACAGATGAAGAACAATTTGGCCCAGGCGCGCCCAAACAAAAGGGCTGGGTGCCCATCAAGCCCATGCAACACTATTCTATGGGGGGTTTGCGCACCAATTACAAGGGCGAGAGCCATCTAAAGGGGCTCTTTTGTGCGGGTGAGGCGGCGTGTTGGGATTTGCATGGGTTTAACCGCTTGGGGGGAAATTCGGTGAGCGAGGCGGTGGTCGCTGGGATGATCATTGGGGATTATTTCGCCCAGCACTGCGCGCAAGCCAGCATAGACATCAATACCCAAATCGCCCAGAATTTTATCCAACACACCCAAGATCACTTGCAAGGGCTTTTGCACAATGAGGGCAAGGAAGATGTTTATCAAATTAGGGAGCGCATGCGCGAGATTATGGATGAAAAGGTCGGGGTTTTTAGAGAGGGCGCGATCTTAGAAGAGGCTGTACATGAATTAGAAGAGCTCTACAAACGCGCCTTGCATATCCATGTCAAAAACAAGAAAACCCATAATAATCCCGAATTAGAAGACGCGTACCGCACCCAAAAAATGCTCAAGCTGGCGTTGTGTATCTCTAAGGGCGCGCTGGATCGCACGGAGAGCCGCGGGGCGCACACCCGCATGGATTATCCTAAAAGAGATGACGCTAACTGGTTGAAGCGCACTCTAGCCTCATGGGAGGACCCTGCTCAAACTTTGCCCACCTTGAGCTATGAGGACTTGGACATCATGACTATGGAACTTAGCCCGGACTTTAGGGGTTATGGGGCTAAGGGCAATTTCATCCCCCACCCCCTTAAAGAGGAAAGAGATGCCCAAATCGCCAAAATCACCGAAGAGATCAAAGCGCGCGGGGGGGATCGCTACGCCCTGCAAGAAGCCCTCATGCCCTTTGATTTACAACCCCAGTACAAAGCCCGCAACATCAGACTAGGAGAAAACTCATGAGTCGCACCATCACCATCAAAGCCCTAAAGTTTGACCCCCAAAGCGCGGTGTCTAAACCCCATTTTAAGGAGTATCAACTCGAAGAAATCCCCTCCATGACGCTTTTTATCGCTTTGGGCATTATTCGCGAGACCTTGGATCCGGATTTGAGTTTTGATTTTGTGTGCCGGGCGGGGATTTGTGGGAGCTGTGCGATGATGGTCAATGGCCGCCCGCGCTTGGCGTGCAAGACTCTCACTTCTAGCTACAGCGAGGGGGTGATCACGCTCATGCCCATGCCCTCCTTCCCCTTGATTAAGGATTTGAGCGTGAATACCGGAGAGTGGTTTTTTAGCATGACCAAGCGCGTGGAAAGCTGGGCGCACCACCGCAAAGAGGTGGACATTACCCAGCCTGAAGAGCGCATAGACCCCGATGAAGCCCAAGCGGTGTTTGAGTTGGATCGCTGTATTGAATGTGGGTGTTGCATCGCTGCGTGCGGGACAAAACTCATGCGTGAAAATTTCATCGGGGCTGCTGGGCTAAACCGCGCGATGCGCTTTCTCATCGATTCGCATGACGAGCGCACCGATGAGGATTTTTACGAATTAGTGGGCGATGACGATGGGATCTTTGGGTGCATGAGTTTGATTGGTTGCCATGACACCTGCCCTAAAGAAATCCCCCTGCAAGAGAGTTTAGCCCAGCTAAGAAACCGCATGGTGAAGGTGGGGCGTAGCCGGTAGAGTAGTGGAGAAGGGGGGTTTTCCTACCCGCTTTGGATGGGTTTGGGTTTTTGTTCTGATGACAAGTCCGATTTTTCTTCCCTGTGTCTGCGTGCTCCATCTCTACAAATTCTTGCAACAACTCTTTTTGTCCCATAGCAAGCCTTCAAGCAAAGATAAAAGGGTGTTTTAACAAAAAATCCTACAGACTGA
>NZ_VKGC01000027.1:0-15544 GCF_007280785.1 Helicobacter mehlei | reverse complement strand
TAGCCCCCACAAGGGGGATATAATCTACACTGCGCCCAAGAACACCCGCTAGGGGTTTGAGACTCTGCGCGCCTTTAAAAGTGGCATGGAGTTAAATTAGTAATCTTTTGTGGATAATGTGTTAGTGTGGTGGTAGTTGGCTGACACTAAAGTATTTTGCAATGCGCGTTGTAAGCCCTTAAAAGCCCTCTTGCTCGCTTGTGGGCAAAGCCCGAAAACGATGGAGCAGGGCTTGCAAGCCGATTAAGTTGTCTTGGCAAAGGGCTTTAAATACTTGTGGGAACTGGAAGTCTTGGGAATGTAAAAAACTCTTGGCGATGTATCTAAAAGCCACATACGCCCTTCTGCCCAAAGGGACGGGGCTTTTAGAGGGGGATTCTTTTCTAGTTTGTAGGTACGCCTGCGCATATCTCTTTTAATAGGTGTGGGGGTGTGCTTGTGCAATCCCTCTAAACAAGAGTGCTTTAAAAAAGAGTCCAGCCCCCAATGAGATCCATTAACTGCTTGTAGTGTTTGTCACGTTGTTGGGGGGTAGCTAGGACTTAAGACTTTAGCGGTGTAACTTCCAGCCATTCCACGATGTTAGCTTTGGCTTTAAACTGGGCAAAGAGGTTTTGCATCAAGTAGGCAAGTAGTCGCGATCATCTTGTAAGATTAGGGGACTATGTTACCCACAACATCCTTTTTTACCACATGTGTTTTGGGTTGGGGCACTTAAAAAGCCATTGCGCTCCAACCAGCGTTGCGCATCCAAGCCGGCTACCAAAAAACCCCCCGAGAATAAAAGCAAATCTTTGAGCAGGGACTGCCCGCCCCCACTTAAATAAGGAAAGCCCAAATGGGGCATCCAAATACCCGGAGTGGTGATGATAAAGGAGAGGGTTACTAAGCCCATGCCAGCCACCAACACCCCGCCTACCATACCACTTAAGGGAAACCACAAGCCCAAGAGCAATAAAAAAGCCAAGAAAAGCTCCAAAGCACCGATGGCATAGGATACTTGATAGGTTTTGTTTTGCTGGTGCCATGCGCGATTTTCGGGCGTGTCTTTGGTGTGTTCTTGGTAAGATTGGGCATGGTGGTAAAGCCACTTACCCAAGGGCGAATGGGCTAGCAAGGGAACAATGCCCCTTGCTTCATAATCGACAAATTTAAGCGATCCCATCCATGCGAGGATCACAAACAAACTGAGGCGCACACACCAAAAGGCGCGATCTTTAAATTGGCTAATTTTTTGTGCGATTTGTTGATTCAATCTCATTTAAAACTCCTCAATCTAAAATCCCATACACCTTAGCACAATTTTAACTAAAATACGATAGGATACCCGCTTTAATATTTTGAAGGAGTTTTGATGTTGCGCGTTCCAAAGAGTTGTAATCTAATTTTACAAGCTTTGGGCGTGATGGGAGGGACACCCAACATGGGACGCTTCTCTGTGGAGCACTTGAGCAAACTGATGCGCTAGTGTTGTGGAATTTGGATTTTTGCCTTAAAAAACAACACTAAAGGATCACCATGCCAATTCAAGAGGATACCCAAAAGATAAGACCTAGTTTTATTGGTCTTATTCCCTTCATCGTTTTTATTGCCATTTATTTGGGCGCAGGACTTTATTTGGAACTTAGCGGGGTCAAGATGGGCTTTTACCAAGTCTCAGGACCTGTTGCAGCCGCCGTGGGCGTAGCGGTGGCTTTTTTGATCTTCAAAGACGATCTGAACAAAAAATTTGATGATTTCTTAGCAGGCTGTGGGGATAAGAACATCATGATCATGTGCATCATCTACCTTTTGGCTGGGGCTTTTGCCGTAGTTGGCAAGGCTAGCGGTGGGGTGGAAGCCACGGTTAATCTGGGTTTAACCTACATCCCTGCCCCGTATTTGGCTGCAGGACTCTTTGTGATTGCTGCTTTTATCTCTACCTCCATTGGCACGAGTGTGGGCACAATTGTGGCTTTAGGCCCTATTGCCATTGGTTTGGCTCAAGAAAGCGGGCTATCTTTACCCTTGGTCTTGGCAGCCGTGCTGGGCGGGGCGATGTTTGGGGATAATCTCTCCATCATCTCAGATACCACGATTGCTAGCACACGCACACAAGAGGTAGAGATGAGCGACAAATTTAAGATCAACCTTTATATTGCCCTGCCTGCTAGTATCCTTACGATTATTCTCTTGCTGATCTTTGGCAGACCTGAGAGTATTGTCACTATGGGGACTCATGATTTTAATTTTGTCAAAACCATCCCCTATCTTTTCGTGCTCTTGTTGGCCATTTTGGGGCTAAATGTCTTTGTGGTGCTCTTTTGTGGGGTCATTTTATCGGGTATCATTGGGATTTATTACGACTCTTTTAGCTTGCTAGGGTTTGCCAAAGAAATTTACAATGGCTTTACTAGCATGCAAGAAATTTTCCTGCTCTCTTTGCTCACGGGGGGCATTGCCTTCATGGTTACAAGGCAGGGGGGCATTGCGTGGATCATCTCCAAAATTGAAAAGATCATTGTGGGCAAGAAAAGTGCTAAAGCTGGAATTGCCACGCTTATTAGCCTCATTGACATTGCCATTGCCAATAACACCGTCTCCATTGTGATTGCCGGTGAGATTAGCCGCCGTATCAGCGTGCGTTTTGGGGTGGATCGCCGCGAAAGTGCGGTGATCTTAGATGTTTTTTCGTGCATTTTCCAAGGTTTGTTACCTTACGGGGCACAAATGCTTATTTTGTTAGGCTTTGCTAATGGGGCGGTGTCCTTTTTAGAGGTCTTGCCCTTGCTATGGTATCAGGGGCTCTTGGGTGTGTTTATGATTTTATATATTTTCTCCGGAACTTATAGCACTTGGGTGCTAAAAAGTTTAGAGAGAAAAAGAAAAGACATCCCCCTTGCTTAGTATCGCCCATAGCCCCGACGCTGATGACATTTTTATGTTCTACCCCATTGTCTTTGGCTGGGTGGATCTACCCAAGCCCTTCACCCACTATGCCCTAGACATTGAAACCTTAAATCAAGAAGCCCTCAAGGGCACGCATGCCATTAGTGCAGTGAGTTTTGGACTCTACCCCTTGATCAAAGACAATTACGCTTTGTTGCAATGTGCCACTAGCTTTGGGCTAGGCTATGGTCCTAAGCTGATTAAAAAAAAGACCACACGCCTCAAACGCAACTTCAAGGTTGCTTTAAGCGGACAATACACCACCAACGCCCTTTTATTCCGACTCTACTACCCACAGGCTAGAGTGGTGTATCAAAATTTCTTAGAGATTGAGAGGGCAGTTTTGAGCGGGGAAGTGGATGCGGGCGTGCTCATCCATGAGAGTATTTTGAATTTTCATAGTGATTTGGTGGTGGAGAAAGAGTTATGGGAGATATGGTGTGAGCTCTCTGATTCCACTTTGCCCTTGCCCCTAGGGGGCATGGTGCTTAGGCGATCCATCCCTCTTAATCAAGCTATCATCTTAGAGAAAAATTTGAGTCGCGCCATCCAAATCGCCCTAGAGCATGCCGATCTGCTCTCTGGCATGCTCATGGAACGCGGGTTAATCCGAGTCAATGCCAATCACCTACGCCATTACTTAGATTTATATGCCAATGCCAGTTCTTATACACTCAGTTTAGAACAACAACAAGGCATTGATAAGCTCTTTGAGTTGGGCTTTAAGCATGGCTTGTTCCCAGAGTGGATTTCTTGTGCCGATCATGTGATTCCTAGCCACTACCACCAGTTGAGATTTTCTTAAAGGAGGTATTTTGCACGGGCGGTGTCTTTCAGGGCGTTTTAGCAGCGCGCAACCTAGCTACCTAGACATCCATTTTGACCACTACCAACCCCAAGAGTCTAGAGGGGTGGTGGTGCAAATCGCTACAGGCATGGTGGAGCACAAACGCCACTATGTGTGGCTAGCCGAACAACTATGCGATCAGGGTTATGTGGTCTTTGTCGCCGATCACCGCGGGCATGGCTTGAGTGTACTAGAAAATAGCACCGAGGTGTGCTGGGGGGAGATGGGGGTTGATGGGTTTGAATGGGCAGTAAAAGACATGGCAAAATTAGCCACCCACATTAAAAGCTTGTATCCCACGCATCAATTAGTGCTTTTAGGGCATAGCATGGGCTCTTTGTTGGCGCGTCGTTTAGTGCAACACAATTATTGCAAGCTAGATGGCTTGGTGCTCACGGGCACCCCCGCCCCCTTTTTTGGGTTGGGGCTCTATGTGTTCTTGCTTAAAATCTTTAGAGGTTTTGGGATAGAAATTACTTGGGGGCTCAATGCCCTTTTTTCCAAGCACCCACGCGTGAAGGCGATGGGCTCTAAGGGGTCTTGGCTGTGCCGTGATGAGCGGGTGATCAAACTTTATGGCATGGATAAGGCGAGTCGCTTTGTGTTTAGCACCAATAGCTTTATCTGCCTGCTTGAGGGCGCGCGTTCCGCTTTTTATGCCCACGCTTATGGGGATAAGAGTTTGCCCATTTTGCTATTGAGTGGCTTAGACGATGTGTGCGGGGATTTTGGCGTGGGAGTTGTGCGGGCTTATCGCTGTCTGGCTAAACAGGGTTTTAGCGATATTACCCTGCGTTTGTTTGAAAAAGATCGCCACAAGATTTTTGATGAACTAGACAAACAAGAGGTCTTGCAAACCCTCTTGGGGTGGTTGGAGCATAAAGGGCTATGATTTTTGGTTGCGCATGCGCTCTAGGTGCGCCACTTGGGCGAACACAATCGCCACCGCCTCAAAGAGCATTTTAGGGATCACCTCATCAATATCCACTTCTTTGTAAAGTTGGCGGGCTAGTTGGGGGTTTTCAATGATCTCAATCTCATGTTCTCTGGCAATCCCCTTAATGCGAATCGCCAAATGATCGATTCCCTTAGCCACCACCACAGGAGCGGGGTCATTTTCCTCAAACCTTAAAGCCACCGCATAGTGCGTGGGGTTGGTTACCACGACATTAGCACTCGGAATGGCTGCCATCATCTTGCTCATCGAGTTTTTGAGCATGAGTTGCTTGATTTTGTTTTTCACCTCAGGATTGCCCTCTTGTTGCTTGTATTCGTCCTTGACCTCTTGTTTAGTCATTTTAAGCGAATTGATATACTGGCGTTTTTTGATGAAAAAATCCAATATGGAAGCCACTAAGAACAAAAATAATAAAATGGCGATGAGCCACAGGGCTTTATCTCTAAACCACAGCATTTGGGCTTTAAAATTGATCTTGGCAACACCCCCTAATTCTTGGGCAAACCAATAGACCACCACAAAGCCCAAAATGAAGG
Source organism: Helicobacter mehlei (assembly GCF_007280785.1). Lineage (NCBI taxonomy): Bacteria > Pseudomonadati > Campylobacterota > Epsilonproteobacteria > Campylobacterales > Helicobacteraceae > Helicobacter > Helicobacter mehlei. The sequence continues at coordinate 10,275 of NZ_VKGC01000027.1, read as the reverse complement.
CGATAAAAACTTTGGTGGTGATGAGCGCGCCTTCCAAAAGCTTTTTGAGGCTAAAGAGATTTTTAAAGCCATTGATGGGGTTGATTTTCACCAATTTAGGCGCAACTGCCTTGGGACTAAATAAAAAACCAAATTGCAAGACATTAGCCAAAAAAGCCACCAATGCCACCACAAACAAAAAGGGCAATAAAATCCACAACAAGTCTTTTAGAAGCTCCAAACCTAGCACATGCAAATTATGGGGGGTGAAATCCAATTTGATCCAATGCAAGGACTGCCTAAACATGTCTTTAAAGCCATCAAGCCAGCTACTAAAAAAGACAAAGACACAAACAAAGCTAGCCACCAGCCCCAAAAAACCCACCACCTCGATACTTTTAGCCACATTGCCCTCTTCGCGCGCCTTTTCTATCTTTTTGGCCGAGGGGAGTTCGGTTTTTTCTTCATCTGCCATGGGTGTCCTTTAAGTGTTGGAGTGCCTCTAAATAATCGCCATAGGTGTTGAGGTTGCTAAATTCTGTATTAGCCTCCACTGCTACCCCCAAAGCACCCAATTTTGCCAAAAGCGCGCGCATAGTTGGGGGACTATCTTGCTGGAGGGTGGCCAATGCGTCTTTGTGCCACACACTGCACAGATAAAAATTTTGCACGCTTTGGGGGTAGATTGCTAGGGCTTTGTCTTTATGTTCATAGAGTTTTAAGATCGTCTCAAAGGTTACAAAGGGCATATCCACGGGGATCACAAACACAAAGGGGTTAGCTACACTCAGGGTAGGCACCAAACCAGCTAGGGGGGTGTAGCTAGGCGTGCTGTCTAAAAGATAGGGGGCTTGCAGATCATAGGGTTTTTTGCTAGAGACATAGACTTTTGCAAACCAGCAAGACATTTTGTCAAATTGGTAGGCTAGGAGCGTACTAAATTTGCCAAAGGGCAGGAGGGCTTTATTAATTTGTTGCTGGTCTATTTGCATGCGCTTGCTCTGCCCGCCAGTTAGAATCACACAGGGCATGTCTGTTATTTTAAAAGCGCGCATTTCCCACCATTTTAAAGAGATTTCAGCCCAAATTGTAGCTGTATTTGGTATTTTAGCCTAAAAAACCATGGAGGCACCATGCTAATAGATACTTTTGGGCGGCAAATTGACTATCTGCGGGTGTCTGTTACCAAGCAATGTAATTTTAGGTGCCAGTATTGTATGCCGACCACACCCATGGATTTTTTTGATCGCGAAGAATTATTGCCCTTAGATAAAATGCTAGAGTTTATCAAGATTGCCATCGATGAGGGTATCCAAAAAATCCGCATCACGGGGGGTGAACCCTTAATCCGCAAAGATTTAGCCCCCTTCATCGCCAAAATACACGCCTACGCCCCCCATGTCAAGTTGGCTTTAACCACTAATGGATTTTTGCTAAAAAATCAAGCCCAAGCCCTCAAAGAGGCGGGGCTAGAACGGGTTAATGTGTCTTTAGATTCGCTCAAACCCGAGCGGGTGGCTAAAATCTCACAAAAGGACGGCTTAAGAACGGTTTTAGAGGGCGTGGAGGAGGCGTTAAAAGTGGGCTTGGGGCTGAAATTTAACATGGTCGTGTTGCAAGGCATTAATGGGGATGAAATTTTAGAGCTTTTGGAATTTGCACGGGGTAAAAACGCCCAAATCCGCTACATTGAGTTCATGGAGAACACGCATGCCAATAGCCAACTTAAAGGCTTGAGTGAGGCGCAGATTTTGGAGGTCATTAAAGCCAAATACCCCCATGTCAGGTTAATCAGCGAAGGATTGAGCCCTTCTAAGATTTACGCCCTAGAGAATGGCTATGAATTTGGGATCATCGCCCCACACAATGACGATTTTTGCAAACATTGCAATAAAATCCGCCTGAGTGCCGATGGCACGATTTTCCCCTGCCTTTACTACCAAGATAGCGTGGGTGCTAAGGAGGCGATTTTAAAGGGCACGCCTAGCCAAATGCGCCAAGCCCTGCACCAAGGCGTGCAAAACAAGCCTGAAAAGAATTTATGGCACAAGGGCATGCAAAACCAAGTGTCTGAGCGGGCGTTTTACAAAACGGGGGGATAAAACAAAAAGGATGACGATGGATTTATTAGAACAAGCCCTAAATGGGCAATGTGCTGAGGCGGGCGTTTTAGCTAGACTCTACGATTATGATTTATTTGTCTTGGCTAAAGAGGCGCACACGATCCGCACACAAAAGCACCAAGACAGGGTCTTTTTCAACACCAACCGCCACATCAACCCGAGCAATATTTGCGCGGATAGTTGCAAGTTTTGCGCTTTTTCAGCCAGCCGTAAGAACCCCACCCCCTATGAAATGACTCAAGAGCAAATTTTAGAGCAAATCCAAGATTCCTATGCTAGGGGCATTAAAGAAGTGCATGTGGTGAGCGCGCATAACCCTAATTATAGTTATGAGTGGTATTTAAATCTCTTCAGGGCAATCAAGGCAAGCTTTAAGGATTTGCACTTAAAGGCAATGACCGCTGCTGAGGTGCATTTTTTAAGCACGAAGTTTAACAAGCCCTACCAAGCAGTGTTAGAGGATATGCTCAAAGCGGGCGTGGATAGCATGCCCGGGGGTGGGGCGGAGATTTTTGATGAAAAGGTGCGCAAGCACATTTGTGCGGGCAAGGTCAGCTCCACTAGGTGGCTTGAAATCCACCAATATTGGCACTCTTTGGGCAAGATGAGCAATGCGACTATGCTTTTTGGGCATGTGGAGAATAGAGAGCACCGCTTGGATCATATGTTGCGTTTGAAAAATGCCCAAAGCCCACAGAATAAAGTGGAGGCAAAGCAGGGGGGGTTTAATGCCTTTATCCCCTTACTCTACCAAAAGGATCATAATTTTTTGAAGGTGCAAAGAAGCCCTAGCGCCCTTGAAATCTTAAAGACGATCGCCATTGCCCGTATTGTCTTACAAAATATCCCCCACATCAAGGCTTATTGGGCGACTTTGGGCTTAAATTTAGCGATGGTGGCTCAAGAATTTGGCGCAGATGATTTAGATGGCACCATTGGAGTGGAGATGATCCAATCAGCCGGAGGGGCTAAGAGCAAGCGGGGGGTTAGCAAGGAGGATTTGATTTACCAAATTAAAGACGCGCGTTTTTGTGCGGTGGAGAGAGATAGTCTTTATAATCCTTTGAGAGTGTGGTAGTCTGTTAAATGTTGATTTACCAAAGCTTTATTTTTTATTACTTTTGGAAAAATTGGGTATAATAAGGGCAAATCCAAATTATCATGCTTGAATTGTGAGGACAGCAACATTAAAAAGTTTCTCGCCGCTATTGTGGTTTGCATCGGTCAGTTTTTCTCACCCTTGGATGCACAAGAACGCATCAAAAGCATTGAATATGAAGATCTCTCTTACATGTCGGATATGCTAGCTAATGAGATCACCAAGATTCGACAAAATGATATTTTAGACCCTGAAAAGATTGATGAAGCGATCTTAGCACTTTATAATCAAGGCTATTTCCAAGATGTCTATGCCACCTTCGATCACGGCAAATTGGTGTTTCATTTTAAGGAAAAGCCTAGAGTTGCGAGCATTGAAATTAAAGGCTATGGCACAGAAAAGGAAAAAGAAAACCTCTATACCCAAATGGGGATCAAAAAGGGGGACACCTACGATGAGACCAAATTAGAAAATGCCAAATATATTTTAAAAGCTGCCCTAGAGCAACAAGGCTTTTATGGGAGCGTGGTGGAAGCGCGCACGGAAAAGTTAGCCAATCAAGGGGCTTACCGCATCATCTTTGATGTGAATCGGGGGAATAATATCCACATCACCCGTTCTGTTTATGAAGGGCGCAAGCAACTCAAACAACGCGTGGTGGAAAGTTTGAGCGCAAACAAACAACGCGACTTTATGGGCTGGATGTGGGGCTTAAACTCGGGGAAATTGCACTTGAACGAATTGGAATACGACTCCATGCGTATCCAAGATGTCTATTTGCGCCATGGTTTCCTAGATGTCAATGTGTCCTCGCCTTTTTTGAACACCAACTTTGGTACGCACAAGGCAAAACTCTACTATAAAGTCAAGGAGGGGATTCAGTACCGCGTTTCGGGCATTGAAATCCAAATCAATAAACCCGTTGTCCCCATCCCTAAATTGCTCAAGGCGATCAAGGTACAAAAGGGTGCAGTCTTTAACATTGAACACATGCGTGCCGATGCGCAAATCTTAAAAAGAGAAGTTGCCGATCAGGGGTATGCCTTTGCGGTGGTCAAACCCGACTTGGATAAAGACGAAAAACATGGCAAGGTGAAGGTGATTTACCGCATTGAAACTGGGGACATGGTCTATATCAATGACATTATCATCTCGGGCAACCAACGCACCAGTGATCGCGTGATTCGCCGTGAGGTGTGGTTAAGCCCTAAAGAGCGTTACAGTCTAACCAAAGTCGCCAACTCAGAAAGTGCCTTGCGCCGTTTGGGCTTTTTCTCTAAGGTCAAGATTGAGGAAAGACGGGTTAATAGCCAGTTGATGGACTTGTTGGTCAATGTTGAGGAGGGGCGCACGGGGCAGTTGCAATTTGGCGTAGGGTATGGGAGCTATGGGGGGCTCATGCTCAATGGGAGCGTGAGCGAGAAAAACCTCTTTGGCACGGGTCAAAACATGAGTTTGTATGCCAACATCTCTACGGGTGGGGGCAATCGGAATTATGGGATTAGAGGCAGTGGGCGGATGTTCTCGGGGAACTTAACCTTAACTAACCCACGCATCTTTGATAGCCGCTATAGCACCTCCATTAGTCTTTTTGCCGAATACATCATCAACTATAACTACATCCAACAAGGCGGGGGCTTTCGCGTGAGTGCGGGGCGCATGATCACTAACACCTTTAGCATGAACCTAGGTTATAGCTACAATATCACCAAGATTTTGGGGTTTTCTAGCCCCTTGTATGAGCAATTTTATAGTAGCCAAAATACCATCATCCGCTACCCTAATGGGCAGCCTGCCATTGGACCCAACAACCAACCACTGCGTGGGCTTTGGAATCGCGATTACCACACACCGGCAATCAGTTCTTTTACTCTCAGCACCAACTTTGATAACACCGATGACTACTACTTCCCTAAAAATGGTTTCACCTTTGCTAACTATGTTACGATGGCAGGCTTACCCTCCAAAGGGGACCTAAATTCGTGGAATGGTTTGGGGGGGAATGTGCGTAATGTCAAAATTTATGGCAAATTTGCCGCCTACCACCACCTACAAAAATACATTTTAATTGATTTGATCGCGCGTTTCAAAACCCAAGGGGGATATATCTTCCGTTACAACACAGAAGATTATTTGCCCCTAAACTCCGTCTTTTATCTAGGGGGTGTTACCACGGTTAGAGGCTTTAGAAGCAGTTCGATCACACCCCGCACGCCTTTGGGCATGTGGGTGGGGGGCGATGGGCTTTATACGGGCTCTGTAGAGTTGAGCTACGGGTTGCTCAAGGCGGCTAAAATGCGCTTGGCGTGGTTTTTTGACTGGGGCTTTTTGACCTATAAAGCCCCTACAAAATCGGGAGGATTTTGGCATAACGCCCCCTCTACCAATGTAGATTTTAAAGATTATGGCGTGGTCGGTGCGGGCTATGAACAAGGCACTTGGCGCGCCTCTACGGGCTTGCAAATTGAGTGGATTTCACCCATGGGACCTTTGGTCTTGATCTTCCCCATTGCCTTTTTCAACGACTGGAGTGACAAAAGAGGTCTTTTCTTTAACCCCAATTTTGGCGATCTCACCCAGCGTTTTGAATTTTCTATGGGGACACGCTTTTAGGAGAAAACATGCGCTTGAGCAAAGCAGAATTACTTGATTACATGGCACACAAACCTTTAAAGGAATTGGGGCAAATGGCATTAGCCAAAAAGCAAGAATTGCACCCGGATAACACCACGACCTTTATTGTGGATCGCAACATCAACTACACCAATATTTGTTTTGTGGATTGCAAGTTTTGTGCCTTTAAGCGCACGCTTAAAGACAAAGACGCTTATATCTTGGATTTTGACACCATCGATAAAAAAATCGAGGAACTTTTAGCTATCGGGGGCACGCAGATTTTGTTCCAAGGCGGGGTGCATCCCCAACTTAAAATTGACTATTATGAAAATCTAATCGCCCACATCGCCCAAAAATTCCCCACCATCACTATACACGGCTTTTCAGCTGTGGAAATCGACTACATTGCTAAAATCTCTAGGCTGTCCTTGCAAGAGGTTTTAGCCCGTTTAAAAGCAGCGGGACTAAGCTCAATCCCGGGGGCAGGGGCGGAGGTGCTAAGCGATCGGGTTAGAAAAGTGATCGCGCCTAAGAAGCTGAGTGCGGATCGTTGGATTGAGATTCACAGGCAGGCACACAAGCTGGACATCAAAAGCACGGCGACCATGATGTTTGGTACGACAGATACAGATGAAGATATCGCCGAGCATTTGGAGCGGGTGCGGGATTTACAAGATGAAACGGGGGGCTTTCGGGCATTTATTCTATGGAGTTTCCAACCCGACTTTACCCCCCTGCAACAAGAAATGCCCCATATCAGAAAAGCCAGCTCTAATCGCTATTTACGCCTCTTGGCTTGTAGCCGGTTGTTTTTAGATAATATTAAAAATATCCAAAGTTCATGGGTAACGCAGGGGGCGTTTATTGGGCAGTTAGCACTCTTATTTGGAGCCAACGATCTAGGGAGCGTGATGATGGAGGAAAATGTGGTCAAGGCAGCAGGGACGAGTTTTTGTTTGAACGAGCAAGAGATGGTGGCTTTGATTGGGGACATTGGAAGCCTTGCAGCCAAGCGTAACACCGCTTATGAAATTTTAAAGAGATACCATGCCTAAAACACGCTATATTTTATTAGGGCTCTTGATCGTAGCACTCATCATCATTGGAATATGGAAGGAACGGAAAATGGAACAAAATAAACAAGGCACACAACAAGCACAGACCATTAAACGCGATCAGGTCGGGGAGGGGATTAAATATTTTGAGATCAAGGGAATCAAGGTCCCCGTGATCTATGAAGAAAACCACCTCTTGCCTATGGGGGCGATCAAGTTTATGTTCATGGGTGGGGGCAATATCATGGACAAGGATAAGTTTGGGCTTTCCAAATTGAGTGCTAGCATGCTCAATGAGGGCACTAAGGAGCTGGGCAGTGTTAAATTTGCCGAACAGCTTGAAGATCTGGCGATCACGCTAGATGCCGATATCCGCTTGGAGTCCTTGCACATTGATTTGAGTTTTTTAAAAGAATACCAAGATAAAGCAGTTGGCTACCTACACGATCTCTTGCTCTCGCCCAATCTCACCCCCAGTGCCCTAGAAAAGGTGCAAAAACGCATGACCGCAGCAGCTCTTAATAAGATGAGCAATTTTGACTACTTAGCCCAATTAGAGCTCAATGGGATTTTATTTGCCAACACCCCTCTAGCCCACCCCTCCATTGGAACACCCAAGAGCATTAAGACCATCTCCTTAGAGGATGTCAAAAAACGCCTAGAGGACGCGCTCGACATTGAGCGGCTCATCATCGTTATGGGCGGGGATATGGATATTGATAAAACCCTAGAGTCTCTAAAACCCCTCCTAGAAGCCCTGCCCTCCAACAAGCCCTTTTTCACCCCCTATTTTAGCACCACGCAAAAACCCGAAACTAAAGTCGTCTATAAAGACAGCCAACAAGCCTATATTTACTTTGGTTCGCCTTTCCACATGAAAGACTTGGAAAAAGAATTACCCTTAGCCAAAGTGATGGGCTTTGTGCTAGGCTCTAGTGGCTTTGGCTCGCGCTTGATGGACACAATTCGAGTCAAGGAGGGCTTGGCTTATAGTGCCTATATGCGTATCCAACTCTCTAGGATCATCAACTGCACCACGGGCTATCTGCAAACCAAATTAGAAAACCAAGATAAAAGTATCGCCTTAGTGCGTGGAGTCATTAAGGAGTTTGTGGCAAAGGGGATCACCCAAGAGGAACTAGATGGGGCTAAAAAATTCTTACTAGGTTCTGAACCCCTAGCCAATGAAACCTTAAGCAAGCGTTTGACAACTAAATTCCACAACTTTTATTTGGGTTTGCCCCTAGATTATGACAAGATCATGCTCGATCGCATCCGCCATTTGAGTTTGCAAGAGATTAACGACTACATCAAATCTCACGTTGAGATCAATGACTTGAGCTTTGGTATTGTTACCATGGACCCTAAAATCCAAGAACAAAAAGAGGAAAAAAAGCAGCAAATGGCACCCAAGGATAGTATCTAAAGGAGTTTTATATTTGAAACCATTGTTGGCACAATCAGAAAAAGCAGGGTGATTTAGATGTTTAATCTAATTAGCTTTGTTGTATTTTTGTCAATCATTCTTATCGCCGTCCCATCGATGTTAAAAAAGATTCTCAAAAGGCCTTTAAAACCACTTACTAGAATTACAAGGCGAATCTTGCTCTATTTATGGTCTTTGGTAGGTCTTATCTTCCTTGCCATTGCCTTACGAGCCTTATTATTATACCTCTATGCCTACTTTAGATTTTCATAGGTTAAAGGAGTCCCATGTTTGAAACCATTATCGGCTTAGAGGTGCATGCCCAGCTCAACACGCAAACCAAGATTTTTTGTTCCTGCCCCACTAGCTTTAAGGACACCCCCAATAGCCACACCTGCCCGGTGTGCTTAGGTTTGCCCGGAGCCCTGCCCGTGCTGAACGAACAAGCCCTAGCTAAGGCGATCGCCTTTGGCACAGCGATCAATGCCACAATCAACCAAAATAGCATTTTTGCGCGCAAGAATTATTTTTACCCCGATTTGCCCAAAGCCTACCAAATCTCACAATATGAATTGCCCATTGTCAGTGATGGGTATTTAGATATTGAGCTAGAGGGGCAAATTAAACGCATTGGCATTGAGCGCGCCCATTTGGAGGAGGATGCGGGCAAGAATATCCACGAGCATGCCTTTTCTAAGGTGGATTTGAATCGTGCGGGCACGCCCCTTTTAGAGATTGTGAGTCGCCCGGATATGCGTAGCCCCCAAGAGGCGATTAGTTACTTGAAAAAATTGCATGCCATTGTGTGTTTTTTGGATATTTGCGATGGGAATATGCAAGAGGGTAATTTTAGGTGCGATGCTAATGTCTCTATCCGCCCCAAGGGTGATCCCAAACTCTATACCCGTGTGGAGATCAAAAACCTCAATAGCTTTAAATTCATCCAAAAAGCCATTGAATACGAAGTTGAACGCCAAAGCGAGGCTTACGAACGCGGGACTTACGCCAAGGAAGTGGTGCAAGAAACGAGGCTTTTTGACACCACAAAAGGGATTACGCAGTCGATGCGTAGCAAAGAGGGGGCAGCAGATTACCGCTACTTTCCCGATCCTGATCTTAGGCGTGTCTTTATCCCGCCTGAACTCTTGCAAAAAGCCCAAAATATCCCCGAGCTCCCTGAGGCCAAAAAGCAACGCTATATCCAAAGTCTAGGGCTTAGGAGTGAGGACGCCCAAATGTTGGTTAGCGATGTGGTGGTTGCGCGTTATTTTGAGAAAATGGTGGCTTTGGGTGCCAGCGCAAAGGGGAGTTTTACATGGCTGGCAGTGGAGCTAATCGGGCGTTTGGAGGGCGAGCAAAGTCTAGAAAATTGCGCCATCCATGCTGATACGCTGAGTTTGTTAGTCCGCCACATTGACACTGGGCATATCTCGGGCAAAGCGGGTAAGGAGATTTTAGACAAGCTGATGGAGCAAAAAACGACCCAGCCTAGCGATGTGGATGATTGGATTAACCAACTGGGCCTAGCCCAAGTGGATGATAGTGCTCTGCTTTTACAAGCCATTGAAGAGGTGCTAGCCCAACACGCCGATAAGGTCGCTGAGTACCAAAATGGCAAGGTCAAACTCTTTGGCTTTTTTGTCGGCCAAGTGCTCAAACGCTTGAAAAATGCCAACCCCACCACGATCAACACACTTTTAAAAGAAAAATTAGGCTCTTAAAGCCTCCCCCCGCCCCCCGGGGGCAGACTTGGCACACGCCCCAAATCCCAAAGGTGTTGCCACACTTTTTAAATCCAAATCTACAAGGGTTTTTAGTGTTCCTACAAGCTTGGGGGCACCCCTCAGTGGCAAGGAATGTGTTACAATGGAAAAAATGGGGATCTTTGATGAAAAAAATTTTATATTTTTTAGCCTGCTTTCTAGCATCCTTACATGCTATGGACGATCGCAAAGCGATGGAACAGGTCAAACAGTG
>NZ_VKGC01000026.1:0-16958 GCF_007280785.1 Helicobacter mehlei | reverse complement strand
TTTGGTATGGGAGCTTGTGGTGATAGGGTGGTGGATTACCACCCTGTGCCTTTTATTTATGAATATAGAGGGGGGGAGTAGTACCCTGAATCCCTCGAATCAATCATTTTGCCATTTTTCAATGGCTAGTTATCCATTGTTAATATGGAGGGGCGGTAGTCGCTGGTCTCCTCTTTGTGGGTTGCACCACTCGGTTAGACGCCATTAACCCTAACCAGCCATTGACGGATAACACAACCTCTGTTTTTGGGTATGCATGCAACAACTCACTTGTGCCCTTATGGCAAGGCACATAATGGAGGATTTAAGCAACGGGCGATGCAACAGGTGCAACAACAGGCCAATATATATGCTAGTGGATTTGGTGCAAAGCAAGAGAAGTTGATCGATATCGGTGCAACAAAGAAATCTATCCTTGGTTTTGGTAGCTTTTGGGCAGTGAATGCGTGAAAGTGCGTGGTTGTGCAAGCCCCATATCACATTAAAGGGCATATAAGAGGTCAAAGAGTGGGTTTGAGCCCCCTCTGTGCTTTAAGACTTCTTAAATAAAATCAACTCATAGGAAGTTTTTTGGATTTGTTTGGCTTCTGTGGGGGTAGTGGCGTGTTTTTTCACGTGGGCCTGGAGTTGCTCATTGAGACTATCGAGCTCATCTAGGCGTTCTTTTAAACGCAAAATGATATCCACCCCTGCTAAATTCACACCCATATCACGGGTTAGGCGCAAGATCGTCTTGATCTTATCCACATCGCGTTGCGAATAGAGGCGCATTTTCCCATCGGTGCGCTTAGGCTCTACTAGCCCCTCTTTTTCATATTGGCGCAGGGTCTGGGGATGCACGCCTAAAATCTTAGCCACCACGCTGATCAAATAAAGCGGTGCGTCATAATCCACCATGCCTAATCCTTTAATTGTTCTTGCAAAACTTGCTTAAACTGCGCACTCATGCTATCAGTATGGGGCAAAATTACATTAGCCTTTAGGTATAAGTCCCCCATGTTCCCACTTTTGCGGTTTTTAACCCCCAATTCTTTAAGGCGGAATTTTTGGGCGTTTTTGGTATTGGGTGGGATTTTCAAGCTAACTTCCCTGTGCAAGGTTTCCACCTGCACCTTGCCCCCAAAAAGTGCAATCTTCAAGGGCAGATCAAAGGATTTAATGAGATCGTCTCCCTCTCTGGTGTATTCGCTGTCCTCCAGCACATGCACTTTTAAGAGCACATCGCCCTGCATTCTGCCCTGTTGGTGTCCGCGCCCCCGTGCGCGCAACACCTCGCCCTCCTTGACCCCAGCGGGGATTTTGATCTCAAAACTATCATGTTGGAGTTGGATTTTACGCTTTGCCCCTAAAACTGCCTCTCTTAGGGCAATTTGGATTTCCACTTGGACATCTAAATTTTCTGAAAAGCCAAAATCCCCAAAGTTGCCAAAACTCCCACCCCCCATACCCCCCATGTTAAAGCTCCCCCCTCTAAAGCCCCCACCCCCAAAGATTTGGGACAAAATATCATCAAAATTGGCGTTACGCCCTTGGGCGCGCGCAAAATCGCTGAAATTCTGCCCACCAAACATGTTATCCCCGAATTGGTCGTATTGGGCACGCTTTTGTGGGTCGCTCAAAATCTCATAAGCGGCATTGATCTCCTTAAACTTTTCCTCTGCCTCCTTGCCCTTGTTCAAATCTGGATGGTATTTGCGCGCCAAACGCCGATAAGACTTTTTGATCTCCTCATTGCTCGCCCCCTCGCCCACCTCTAGGGTGGTGTATAAACTTTTTCCCATCTTTGAATCCTTTGTATGAATTAAAGCACATTATAGCATAAAACTTTAGTCTTATAGTGTCAATTTTTTTTATAATGTTCTAAAAACTCTGCATAACCCTTTTGGCGCAAGGCACAGGCTGGGCACACCCCGCATCCATAGCCATAAATATGCCTTTTGTGGCGCACACCCTCATAGCAAGTGTGGCTATGCTCTAGCACCAAGTCTAACCCCCCCAACTCTTGGGCTAACTGGAACTCTTGGGCTTTGCTAGCAAACATCAATGGGGCTAAAATGCTAATGCCTTCTTTGCTCCCAAAAGCCCCTAAGTTTAAACTCTCTTCCATGCTGGCAATAAACACTTCACGGCAATCAAAATAGCCACTATAATCTTGTTGGGAGACCCCCACGAGCACAAAATCTGCCCCCAAATTGAAGGCGTAGGCGTGTGCGAGGGTCAAAAATAGTGCATTGCGATCGGGCACAAAGGAGGCGGGTAAATTCGGGTTGCGTGGATGGCTAGCCTGCATGCTCTCTGTGCTGTGTGTAAAGAGGGCGGAGGCACTTATGGAGGCTAAAAAATCCAAAGAGAGGCACGCATAGGGCAGATGGAGCAACTGGGCGATCTTTTGGGCTTGTTCTAACTCAATGGCGTGTTTTTGGGCGTAATCAAAGCCTAGCAAATACACTTGCCCAAAGGCATGTTTGCCCCAAAGGGCTAGAGTGGTGCTATCCTGCCCGCCACTAAAACAGAGGACACAACTGCCCTCAAAACGCATTGCCAAGAAATCCGCGAGGTCAAAGGGGTTGAACATGGTTTCTCTTTGTTAAAATAGCCCAATTATAGCAAAGATAAAGGCATTCACTTGGATCACCCCTGTAGGCATTTGGTGCGCAAACTCCCCAAAACTCTTTTAACATTGCATGCTTATATTGAGGAGGGCGGTTTTGAAGCCTATGTAGTGGGGGGGGGTGTGCGCGATTTGTTGTTGGGCAAGAAACCTAAAGATTACGATCTGGCTAGCAGTGCTACCCCTGAGGAATTAAGCGCGCTTTTAAGGGGCATTCCTAGACTTAAAATTTTAAAGCACGCCAAAGCCTTTGGCACTTTGGGCGTGTATTACCAACGCCAATTTTTTGAGATCACCACTTTTAGGCAAGAGAGCGATTATCATGATTACCGCCACCCACAAAGCGTGTCCTTTGTGCGCTCCATTGAGCTGGATTTAAAACGGCGCGATCTCACCATTAACGCCCTAGCCTTGCACCCTACAAAGGGACTTTTGGACTTGCATGGTGGGCTTGAAGACCTCAAGGCGCGTCTTTTAAGGCTGGTGGGTAACCCCTCTGTGCGCTTGCAAGAAGATGCCTTGCGGATTTTAAGAGTCTTGCGTTTGGCGAGCACGCTAGGCTTTGCAATTGAGCCTCTCAGCGCGCATGCCTTGATCCAACACGCCCCCCTGCTAAAACACATCGCCAAAGAGCGCATCACAAATGAGTTTTGCAAACTTTTATTAGGCAATTTTGCGGGTGTGGTGTGCGTGGATCACCAAGAAATCTTGGAGTCTTTTTTAGGCGTGCCTCTGTGTTCTAATCATCTCAAAAATCTAGGCAACACCCCGCCTAATTTGCTCTCAAGGCTCTTAGTGTGTAGCCAACACTTAGACCCCGCCCAACTTAACACCTTGCAAGAACACCTCAAACTCCCCAAAAAAACCACCAAAGCCCTCAACGAACTCCATACCTATATCCAAAATGCCCGCCCTTGTGAAAATAGGGTTTGGGTGAAACAACAATTGCAGATTTTAAGTTTGAGCGCATTTCGGGCGTTTTTGGGCTGGCTAGCAAGCACCAATGAGCCATTAAGCGTGGCACTAAGGGCGCAATTCAAAGAGACTAAAGGGGCGGTCTATTCCTTGGACTTTTTAAAAATCAGGGGCAACCATTTAAAAGCGATCGGACTCAAAGGCGCGCAGTTTAAGGCATGCTTGCAATATTGTTTAGAAAGTGTGATCTTAGAAAAAACCCCTAATGAGTTGTCTCCCTTGTTTGCCCTAGCCCGTAAGTGGGCAGACAAATTAAGACAAGATTAGCTAGAATAGCACTTATGTCTAGACTCCATTTTGATAATTTGTTATTCCTAGCCCCCCTAGCGGGTTATACGGACTTGCCCTTTAGAAGTGTGGTGAAACGCTTTGGGGTGGATGTTACCGTGAGTGAAATGGTCAGCTCCCATGCGCTGGTCTATGCCTTTGAGAAAAATGCCAAGATGTGGGCACGCTCCCCTGAAGAAGAGCCCTTTAGCGTGCAAATTGCTGGTTCTAAGACTGAAATCGTGCAAAGGGCGGTGGAGTTGTTAAACGGAGTAGAGGGGATTGATATTTTAGATTTTAATTGTGGTTGCCCAGCCCCCAAAGTGGCCAACCATGGCAATGGGAGTGGGTTACTCAAAGATTTGAAGCATTTAGTCCAGCTCTTAAGGGTGATTAAAGAAAACACCAATAAGCCCTACACTAGCGTGAAGGTGCGTTTGGGCTTTGAGTCTAAAATCCCCCTAGAGATTGCCCATGCGCTCAATGATGCCCCTGTGGATTTTGTGGTAGTGCATGCGCGCACACGAGCTGATCGCTACAAAAAAGAGAAAATTGACTATGAGAGCGTGCGGGCAATGCGCGCCATTTTAAACAAGCCCTTAATTGCCAATGGCGAGATTGATAGCGCATCCAAGGCTAGGGAAGTGCTCAATTACACGGGGGCACAAGGCGTGATGATCGGGCGGGCAAGCTTGATTAAGCCGTGGATTTTTTGGCAGATCAAGCATAACACAGAGGAATTACCCGCCCTTGTGAAAAAAGATTTGGTCTTGGAGCATTTTGATAAGATGGTGGCTTTTTATGGGGATCGGGGGGTGGTGATGTTCCGTAAAAACTTGCACGCTTATGCCAAAGGGCACGCCCAAGCCAGTGCATTTAAAGGTGTGGTCAATTCCATGATCTGCCCTAAACAAAGCCGTGTGCAGATTGAGGAATTTTTTAGCACGGCAATACCCCTAGATAACCTGCCCCAAATTATCACCTTGAATCGGCAAAGTATATGATGAGGTGGCTTGTTTGGGTGGGCTTTTTGGGTTTATTGCAGTCTTTGGGGGCACTCAAAAATCATGTCTTTACGGGTGCGCGTTTGGGCTATGTGGGCGGGTTTGAGAGCACCTTTAGCCAGCAAGTGAGCATGAGTAACCCTAGCACCATGCCTAGTAGTAGCCAACTTGTGTGCCCTAAAAGTCTGTGCAAGGGCGATGAAATCACAGGGTTTTATAAAACAAGTCCTAAAAAAAGTGCGGGTTTTGCCTTCACCTACAGCGTGGGCGATGAAATCTTTTTTGATAAATTTGCCATTAGTGGCTTACGGGTTTATGGCACGCTAGAATACGCCAATGCCAACTTAGGTAGCCGTTACAAGGTGCAAAATAACGGGGGCAAAAACTACAACCCCCAGTACGTCAAAGCCATCGACCCTACAACGGGGGATGCGATTCCTGAGATTATCACAGGGAATAACTCAAATTCTCTAAAAGCTATCCCCGGTAGCACCACTTTAGGTGTTCCCATAAATTACACCTCTCCTTGTGTCCCTCTTAGTGCCAATAACCCCCTAGGATTATGCCCCACCCCCAACCCCCAAGCCGTGTTGCTCAACATGCCCGCACACTTTATGACTTTTGGGCTCAATGTAGATGTATTTTTAAATATCCCCTTAGATTATTGGCTCAAAAGAGTCTATGCCAAGATGTTTTTTTTCAAAATGGGCGTGTTTGTGGGCGGGGGCGTGGAATACGCAATGCTTTGGAGCGATGTTTTTAAAAATGAGGTTTTGGGCGCATTAGGTTATAACCCCAAAACGCGTTTTTTTGCTGCTGGGGGGGGGTTTTTTGTCAATGTGGGCTACCAACTTTATTTAGGCAAGCATAACCGGATCAATGTGGGTTGGAAATTCCCCTACTACAAGATCACCGCACACAACTGGTATAACTATGGCAACCACAATGCCGGTACACAACAAACCCTCAAACAAGGTCTCATCATAGACCGCCATGAAGAATTTTATGTGAGTTACGCATATCTGTTTTAAGAATGTCAAGACAATTGGCAAAAATCCCGTATTTGGGATAAAGCCCTAAAAATGTTGAATACGGGTATCTGGTACAGGAGTTTTTGGCACTCCCATAACCATAACTAAGCGTGCCAAATCTCAAGGCTTGCCAGTTGTGGGAGTTTGTGGGATTAGAATTGAGGACATGCCTTTACTTTAAAACACCATTTTAGGTATAATCTTTCCAAAAAGGCTTTAGAATGTTGCGTTTTGCGCCCTCCCCGACTGGAAGCATGCACATTGGGAATTTGCGGGTCGCCCTGTTTAATTTTGTGGTGGCTAGGCAATTGCAACAACCCTTGATGGTGCGCATTGAAGATACCGACTTGGAGCGCAATATCCCGGGCAAAGATCAAGAGATTTTAAAAATCCTAGAAAGCATGGGTATTTCTTGGGATCATTTGGTTTATCAGAGTGCAAATTTACCCACACATTTAGAATATGCCCAAAAACTCCTAGATCATGGGGAGGCTTTTTATTGCCACTGCACCCCATCGTTTTTAGAAACCAAAAAGCAAGAAGCCCTGCAAGCCAATAAACCCTTCCGGTACGAGGACTCTTGGGCACTGATAGAACAAAAAAGCAATCCCCACCCAGTGGTGCGCTTAAAGGGTGGCACGCAACGCCTGCAATTTCAAGATGTTATCAAGGGGACTTTGGGTTTTGATCCCTTTGAGTTAGATAGTTTTGTGATTTTGCGCTCCAATAACACCCCCACCTATAATTTTGCGTGTGCATGCGATGATTTGACCTACAAGATTAGCTACATCATTCGGGGCGAAGATCATGTCAGCAACACTCCTAAACAGATTTTGATCCAGCAAGCCTTAAGGCGCGCACTCAACTTACCCACCCAGGATTTGTTATACGCCCATTTGCCTATTTTGTTAAACTTTGAAGATGGCAAAAAGATGAGCAAAAGAAACGCCGCCTCTAGCGTGGAGTGGCTCATCCAAGAAGGTTTTTTACCCCAAAGCATCGCCAATTATCTGCTCTCTTTGGGTTACAACCCCCCCAGCGAGCTTTTTAGCCTGCAGGAGGCTACCCAGTGGTTACAAATGGAGCGCGTGAGTCCAGCGGGCGCAAAGTTTGATCTAGCCTATTTGCGCCATCTTAACCACCGCCATTTAGAGTGCTTAAGCCTTGAGGAATTGGGCGCGCTTTTAAAGCTGGATCACCCCCAAAAAGCCCAGTTAGCCCGACTTTTTTTACAAGAGTGTAGCACGCTAGCAGAATTGCAAGCAAAATTGCATGCGGTGTTTGCGCCCAAAGATATTAACCAACAAGAGGGCGATCGCGATTTTAAACAGCCTTGTTTGCAATTATTTAGCGTGCTTAAAAGCATGCCTATTTGTGAGGATTTTACAGAGTTTAAGCAACTGGCCATGCAAAAAAGCCAGCTGAAAGGCAAGGATTTTTTCAAGTCCTTGCGTCTCTTGCTCACCGGTGAGTTAAAAGGCGTGGAATTGGCCCTGCTCTACCCCCACCTCAAGCCCTTTTTGAATCAAATTCTCGTGTTAGGGGGTGCGCATGGTTGCTAGCACTATCCTAGGTGCATTGGCAACGATCTTGCATAATCTCATCAACTTTTACATGTGGATCGTGATCATCGCCTCTGTGCTGAGCTTCATCCGCCCCGATCCATCCAATGTGATCGTGCAAATGCTCTACCGCCTCACCGAACCGCTCTTCCAAAAAATCCGCCAAATCATGCCCTTTGTGGTGTTTAATGGGATCGATCTCTCTCCCCTAGCCGTGATTATCTTTTTAAAATTCATAGACATGACCTTGGTGCAGTTATTATTTGCCTATTCACGAGGATAACCATGCGCTCCATTGTTAAAATTGCGCTCCTAGCAAGCATGTTTGCCGGTACGCTTTTAGCCCAAGAGATCACCCTAGATTTCCTCAAAAGCAAACCCAAGGGCATTGCACGGGATTTTTATATTTGGATGTTTTTGCAAGAAAAGAGCACCACAGCCGAGGAAGCCCAAGAAGCTTATACTCTAGTGAATAGCAAGAGCGCGCGCATCCAAGCAGCGATGATTCAAAAAAAAGCTCTTACAACCACACGGGGCAATGTGTGCCACCGCCTCTCGCTCAAAGAGCTTGCTTTAGAAAATAGCAAATGCATCGCAACCGGTTTAACCATCTCGCGCATTTTTAACCACGCTAAGAATTTTTCAGATCGCGAGTTGTTATCTTTCTTGCAACAAAAGATCGCCTCTACAAATCCCAAACTCTACACTTTTATGGATATTCTGTTGAGCCAAGATATGTTAAAAGAGTTTGTCAAAACCGGTGTTGCCACGCTAGCCACCATCTACAATGCACTCACCTACAAACAGCGACTCCAGCTTTTAGACCATGCAATCGATCCCAAAACACTAGCTTATCTAGTCAATCAAAATGACCCCGTTTTTAATGATATTCTTCGGCGCATTGTGCGGGACGCGCGCTTTTTACACTTCAAAAAATCCCTAGCCCGAGCACGCATCACCCATTCAGATTCCAAGACTTTTTTTATTCTGGGCTTGAATGCGGCCATGCATGATGGGCTTAGTTTGGCTTTAGAGTATTTTAAACGCTCTGCTCAAGAAGCAGATAGTAGCTTTTTGAAAAATAGAGCCCTCTTTTGGCAATATCTGGTGAGCCACAACAAAACCTACCTACACACCCTAAGCCAAAGCACCTCCCCCGATCTCTTTAGCATTTATGCGAATTTGAATCTAGGCACCACCCCCAAATACAAAATTGTGAGCACCCTAGAGGGCATCACCCACAAAAACCCCAATTTTGACATCAAAGACCCTTTTGAATGGCAGATTTTAAGGGATAAAATTTTAGCTATTCAAGATAAAAATGCCTTTTTAAAAGCCCTAGAACCTCTTAAGACAACGCAAACTACCCCCCACTTGGCTTATTTTTTAGATCGCTACTACAACAGACAAAGAAACTATTTTTTGGCCCCCTATGAGGGGGTCATCTCTTGGAAAAGCGTACCTGAAAAAGCTTTGGCTTACGCTGTGGCGCGCCAAGAGAGTCTATTATTGCCCGCTTTGGTCTCCCGTTCCTATGCGTTGGGCTTGATGCAGATCATGCCCTTCAATGTCGCCCCTTTTGCCCGCCAGATCGGTGCAGGACCCACCAAGCTAACCGATATGTTCAACCCCAAGATCGCCCTAGTCTTTGGGAATTATTACCTCAACTACCTAAAAGAGGAATTCAAACACCCGCTTTTTGTAGCTTATTCTTACAATGGCGGGCCTAAGTTTTTCAGACATCTTTTAAAAGAGAGGCATTTTTTCACCCGCCAGCGCAAATTTGAGCCATGGCTGAGCATGGAACTGATCCCCTATAGTGAAACACGCCTTTATGGGCAAAAGGTCATGGCCAACTACATCATCTACCAAAAACTTTTTGCCCGTGAGCAAGGAGAACCCCACCATTTTGACATCAACGCCTTTTTTGATGCCACTCTTAAGGACGTTCCATGATTAAAAAATGCCTTTTCCCTGCTGCTGGGTATGGCACGCGCTTTTTACCTGCCACCAAGGCGATGCCTAAAGAAATGCTCCCCATTGCTAATAAGCCCTTGATCCAATATGGCGTGGAGGAGGCGATAGAAGCAGGTTGCGACACAATGGCAATTGTAACCGGGCGGGGTAAGCGCGCCATTGAAGATCATTTTGATATTAGCTATGAATTAGAGCACCAAATTAATGGAACCAACAAAGAACAATCTTTAGCCGGGATTCGCACCATCATGCAAACTTGCCGTTTTTCCTACACCCGGCAACTTGAAATGAAGGGATTAGGGCATGCCATCCATACCGCCCAAACCTTGATTGGCAATGAACCCTTTTGTGTGATCTTAGCAGACGATCTGTGTGTCAATGCGCCGGGTATGGGGGTTTTGCGCCAAATGGTGGATTTATATGCCAAATACCAATGTTGCATTGTTGCCATTGAAGAAGTGGCATTGGCTGAGGTGCATCAATACGGCGTGATTTGCGGGCAAGAAATTGCCAACGGGGTTTATCAAGTAAGCGACATGGTCGAAAAGCCCAAGTCTGAGGAAGCTCCGAGCAATCTAGCCGTGATCGGGCGTTATATCTTGACCCCTGATATTTTTGAGGTGCTCAAAAACACCCCACCGGGCAAAAACAACGAAATCCAAATCACAGACGCGCTCTTGCAACAAGCCCAAAGCAAGTTGGTCCTAGCTTACAAGTTTCAAGGCAAGCGTTATGATTGTGGGAACATGCACGGCTTTGTGCAGGCGACCAATGATTTTTACCATCTCTACGCGCAATCCCATTAGCCATGTATGATCTATGGTTTTATGGCTTTTACTGGGTTGCTAGTTTTCTACTAGCCTTCCCTGTTTTGATCATCGGCTTTGTCTATGCCCACATCAAACCCCCGCCTCCGCCCCCTAAAATCCCCACGCTGAAAGAATTAGATCAAGCCTTTAGAGATGTTCAGGACAAAGAAAGTTACGATGCTATTTTTCAAGACTTTGTCCGCCACTACCAAGTTTTGCCCAAGAGTGCCAAAGAGGGCGATTGGCTGGATTTTGTGGGGAAATTAGCCGAATCGGAATTTTTGGATCTGGATTCGAGTATCAAATTTGGACAGGACTTGGAAGATGTGAATCCCAAAATCCAAAAAGCCATCGCCAACACCATTGGACTAGCCCTCAAATACAAGAAGAAAGACTAAAGGAATGATTTGGACTACTTAGAGATTAAAGGGCAAGAGCCCCTAAAAGGGAGTGTACCTATCTCGGGGGCTAAAAATGCCGCTTTGCCCATTTTGGCCAGCACGCTTTTAGAGCAAGAGAACGTGGCGATCAGCGGTTTGCCGGCTGTAGCCGATGTGAGTGCATTGCTCGAACTCTTAGAGCACTTGGGCGTGCAAATTCAAAGGCATGACTCCCACACCTTAGAAATAGGCACGCCCCATATCACAAATTTACAAGCCCCTTATGACATTGTGCGCAAAATGCGCGCCTCAATTTTGGTGCTAGGACCGCTGTTGGCACGCTTTGGCTCGTGTGCGGTGAGCTTGCCCGGGGGGTGTGCCATTGGGGCTAGACCAGTGGATTTGCACTTAAGAGCCTTAGAAAAAATGGGGGCGCATATCCACATCGAAAAGGGCTATATCATCGCTAAGGCTAAACATGGGCTAAAGGGCTGTGATATTATTTTAGACAAGATCACTGTTACGGGCACCGAAAATATCCTCATGGCTGCTAGCTTGGCAAAAGGGGAAACTAAGATCATCAATGCAGCTAAAGAACCCGAAGTGGTGCAGTTGTGCCATTTTTTGCAAAGTGCTGGGGTGGAGATTAGCGGGGTAGGCAGTTCTGAGCTGAGCATTCAGGGCACAAAGGGGCAGGCCCTACACTTTAAACCCATTCATATCATTCCCGATCGCATTGAATGCGGGACTTATCTATGCGCTGCTGCTATCACTAATTCTACACTCTCTTTGAGCAATACCAATGCCCACCATTTGGAGGCAATTTTAAGCAAATTAAGCGAAATTGGCTTTAAAATCGACATTACAGAAGACACACTCACCATCCACAAAGCACGCACCCGCAAGGGCTTTGAGATCATCACCACAGAGTATCCGGGTTTTCCTACCGATTTGCAAGCCCAATTTATGGCATTGGCGACCCAGTGTGAAGGGAGTAGCTTGATTGAGGAACGTTTATTTGAAAACCGCTTCATGCATGTCAGCGAATTGCAACGCATGGGGGCTGATATTAGTTTAAAAGGCGCATTGGCTCAGATCAACGGGGATTGTGTGTTAATGGGAGCAGATGTGATGGCCACCGATTTAAGGGCTTCCTCAGCACTCATCTTGGCCGCTTTAGTGGCTAAGGGTAAAAGTAGAGTGCACCGCATTTACCACTTGGATCGCGGGTATGAGAGTCTAGAGCTCAAGATGAACGCCTTGGGGGCTAAAATCAAACGATTAAAAGAAAAATGAAGTTTAAGGGGTTTGCTGTGGAGAACATGGCTTGCTTGGATATTTTGAGCGGGATCTTGGTTGCCAAACCCACCATCCCAAATTCTGTGCAGGCTTGATCCGACATGGTGGTAAGACAATAAAAAAGGGGTTGTTGTGGTGCGTTCTAGCTGTTTTTTCACGCACTAGGGCGTTTGAACACCTCTTTTAAAATGTAGAAAGTCCCCACGAGTAAAACTAGCCCCACCATAAAGCCCACAGCCTTAGAAAACAAACTAGCCCCCAAGAATGCCACTAAGGCGCAAGTGGCGGTGAGTGTGGCATAGGGCAGTTGGGTTAAAAAATGGCTTTGCACAGAGCAACCCGCCCCTGTGGCCGAAAGAATTGTTGTGTCAGAAATGGGCGAGGCGTGATCCCCATAGACAGCTCCCGAGAGAATAGCTGAGATCACCAATACAATATCCCCGCCCATAACACCGACCATGCCCGCCCCAATGGGGAGCATGATCGCAAATGCGCCCCAGCTAGTGCCCGTGGTAAAAGCAATAAAGCTAGAGATGAGAAAAAGAAGCAAGGGGGTTAGCACCACCACGCCCTGAAAGTGTTGGATCAAGTTGGCTAAATAAATCCCCGTTTGTAAATCATCACGAATCATGGGACCTATTGACCAAGCTAAGATGAGCACCCAGATCGCCCCTGCCATGCTTTTAAGGCCCTTGAATCCAAGAGAAAAGAGGGATTTTTTGGGCAAATAAGCATAGGCTAGAGCGGTGGTTAAAAAAAGAGCCAAAAGTCCCCCAAAAAAGAGGGCAAAGGCGGTATTGGTGTGCTTGAAAATCTCTAGCCAGTGGGTGGAGTGGCTGGCACTATAGCCGGTATAAAGAATAAGCCCCGTGATCCCTACAATCAAGGATAGGATGCTTACAATCAAAATAGAGATGGGCGCACGGGGGCGATCATCTAGAGAGATTTGCAAATCTTGCACGCCCACATTGCGGTATTTTTGCATGGCGGGCAAATTGATTTGCCACACAATAGCCAAGAACACCGCCACCAGCGCAAACCATGCATAATAATTGCTCCCCATACTTTCCAAAAGCAACGCAAAACTATCTTTAAGCAAGGGCGAGCCCTCATTTTGCATCACCCCCACAATATAAGCCCCCCAGCTAGAGATAGGCACTAGCAAACACACCGGGGCTGAGGTGGAGTCGATGATATAGGCTAGCCTCTCGCGGCTACTTTGATGCGAGTCGTTGAGCGATTTGCTGATTTGCCCCACAATGAGGGCGTTAAAGTAGTCATCAATGAAAATCACAATCCCCGCTAATAGGGCGATCCCCTCTGATTGGCGCGGGCTTTTAACATATTTTTTAGCCCACAGCACAAAGGAATTGATCGCCCCACAAGCGGCAATAATTTGACTCAAAATGCCCAAGATAATCAAGAACAAAAAGACATAGACACTGCTAGAATTAATCTGTATCCCATTTTCATCCACCCGGTAAAAAACCGCACTGATTTTATGGTAGATGTAGATCAATACTTCGGATAAATGCCCTTCTGTCATGATTAAAGAGCCCAGGACAATCCCGCTTAAAAGCGAGAGAGCGACTCTTTTGGTAAAAATAACCATTACAATGACAAAAACCGGGACAAGCAAACTTAGGAGGGAATGACCCAAGGGAGTCCTTAAGATGAGCTGGCCGGGAGAGAGGGATTCGAACCCCCGGAGGTGTTACCCTCAACGGTTTTCAAGACCGCCGCTTTCAACCACTCAGCCATCTCCCGTTGTGAAAGTTTAAAAATGGAGGCGACGCCCGGATTTGAACCGGGGAATCAAGGTTTTGCAGACCCATGCCTTACCACTTGGCTACGTCGCCATGGTGCCCAAAGCCGGACTTGAACCGGCACGGTATTGCTACCGAGGGATTTTAAGTCCCTTGTGTCTACCTATTCCACCACCTGGGCAAATGAGTAAAACAGGGTAAAAATCATGATGGAGCGGGAAACGGGGATCGAACCCGCGGCCCCGACCTTGGCAAGGTCGTGCTCTACCACTGAGCTATTCCCGCATAAAAACCTTGATTCTAGCAATATTTATTTAATAAGTCAAGTTAAACGCGTGGCTAGTAGTTGCTGGGTGTAGGGGTGTTTGGGGTGGCCAAAGACTTGATCAAGCGAACCGCTCTCCACCACCTGCCCTTTTTGCACCACCAAAACGCTATCACACATGCTCTCAATCACGGCTAAATCATGGCTAATAAAAACATAACTCAGGTTGCGCTTTTCTTGCAATTCTAAAAGCAAGTGCAACACGATTTTTTGCATGCTCTTATCCAGCGCAGAGGTGGGCTCGTCCATCACCACCACTTGGGGGTGGGAGAGAATAGCGCGCGCAATGGCAACTCTCTGGCGTTGCCCCCCGCTGAGCTCAAAAGGGTAATAATCTAAAAACTTCGCCTCTAAGCCCACCGCCTCTAAGCTGGCACGTACCTGATCTAAACTAGTCTTGATCCTAGCCCCATAAAAGGCTTCTAGCAAAATCTCTTGCACACTCCAACGCGGATTTAAAGAGGCAAAGGGATTTTGAAAGACCATTTGCAACGATCGTCTGAAGGGCTTAAAAGCTTTGGGGCTCAAGGCTTGCACGCTTTGTTGCAATAAAATTTGTTGCCCTTGCGTGGGGGCTAATTTTAATAATCCCATGGCTAAAGAACTCTTGCCACTGCCCGATTCGCCAATCACGCCCAAAGTTTCCTTAGCATGTAGGGCAAAGCACACGCCTTGGATAGCTTGGAAATAGCTATTTTTGCCAAAAAATTTCTTTTGAATATAGCGCACCCCAAAATCCTTGACGCTCATGATTTCTTGGGGCTGGGGCGCGCTGTTTTTCCTAGTTAAGTGGCGGGCTTGTAAAAGCATTTGGGTATAGGGGTGTTTGGGAGCTTTAAAGAGTTGATCCGTGCTAGCCTGCTCACAAATGCGCCCTTCTTGCAAGACATAGACATGCTGTGTAACATGCCTGACTGCACCCAGATCGTGACTAATAAGCAAGATTGCCATGTCATTTTGCACGCTCAAGCGCACCAGCAAATCCAAAATTTGTTGTTGGATTTGGGCATCTAGGGCGGTGGTGGGTTCATCACAGATTAAGAGTTTAGGGCGGTTGATTAAAGCCATGGCTAGGGCGACTCGCTGGTTTTGCCCCCCACTGAGTTCATAGGGGTATCTCGGGCACAAGTCCATAGATAGCCCCACTTGTGTCATGACCGCCTCTAATCTTGCTTGCGCCTCTTGCTTGGTGGGCTTAGCATGCAGATACAGAGTCTCTAAGATTTGCTTTTTAATCTTGTGTAGAGGGTTGAGCGCGCTTAGGGGCTCTTGAGCGATGTAACTGATTTGTGCACCTCTTAGGGCTCTGATTGCATTAGTTTTGAGGGTGAGTAGATTTGTCCCCTCAAAAAAGATTTCTCCCTTAAGGGCGCGTACAAATGGCACCAATTGCAAGATCAACGAGGCTAGCGAGCTTTTGCCACTGCCACTCTCACCCACCAAACCCACCCGTTGCCCCCTACAAACATCTAGATTGATGTCCTTCAAATAAAAATCCTGCCCGATTTGGGCTTGCAACCCTTGGACACTCAAAAGCTTATTTGAAGTTTGTAGCACTGAAAACATCTCTGACCCCCTCTCCGATAAAAACTAAGATAGAAAGCAATAACGCAATGGCAAAAAAGCCTACCAAAGCCAAATGCGGGGCATATAGGTTGTTTTTGCCTTGATTGAGTAGCTCCCCTAAACTAGCACTCCCTACTGGCATACCAAAACCCAAAAAATCCAGGCTCACCAAAGCCCCAATACTCCCAGCCATGATAAAGGGGATATAAGTGATGGTTGCCACCATCGCATTGGGCAAGATATGGTAAAAAATCACCCGCACATCACTCACCCCCAGTGTGTAAGAAGCCTTGACATAGTCCATGTTGCGCCCCCTTAAAAACTCGGTGCGCACCACTTGGGCTAGCCCCATCCAAGAAAAAGCCAACACCAACAGCAAAAGCCACCAAAAGTTAGGGGTAAAAATACTAGATAGAATGATGAGCAAAAACAAGGTAGGAATCCCGCTCCAAATCTCAATGAAGCGTTGCCCTAGCAAGTCTAATAGCCCGCCATAATAGCCCTGAAACGCCCCGATCGCCACGCCCAACACCACACTACCCAAACTCAACACCAAACCAAATAAAATAGAAATGCGGTAGCCATAGACAAGGCGTGCGAGCACATCGCGGGCTTGATCGTCCGTGCCTAGCCAGTGTTTTGAGCTTGGGGGCGTGGGGGCTGGGCTTTTTAGGTCCATAATGATTGTGTCATAAGAATAGGGGATCAAAGGGTGGATCACAAGGGCGTTTTTGAGCAAATGGTTTCTGACATAGGGGTCGCTATAATCGGTACTGGTGTAAAAATCCCCCCCAAAGGTGGTTTCGGGGTAATCTTTAAAAATGGGGAAATAAGCCTTGTGATCTTTATAGATGAATAGGGGCTTGTCATTGACCCAAAGCTCCGCTATTAACGATAACACAAACAACACCACAAACACAACCAACGCATAAAACGCCCGCTTGTTTGCTTTAAATGCCTGCCAACGTCTTGTTTGCAAATCCAACGGAAATCCTTGATATTTTGGTGAAAGGGATATTTTACAGCAAAAAGCGCACAAAGGGCTTAGTTAGTGGAAACTAAATATTTTGTGGCGCATTTTAGGAGATTCACGATGTTAAGTAAAGTGGCGTTTAAGCTGTGGTGGACTAATCTATTTAGCAAGGCAAAGGCGGGTTTTTACAAAAATTCTCAAGAAAACTTGAGGTGATCTGTAAGGAAATTACCAACCACGCCGTAAAGCCCTAGCTTTAGCTATGGGGAGTATGTCAATTAAAGTCGGTATGTTCCTCCTCTTTAGGGATGGGCTTTATCCCTTTTTCGTGTATTTTTAACACACTCTCCGCGCTCAAAGCTAGAGGATTGAAGGTCCCAACAAGGCTTGGCCACTGGCGGGTCTAAAGCACC
>NZ_VKGC01000025.1:0-19304 GCF_007280785.1 Helicobacter mehlei | reverse complement strand
TGTTTGCCCAATGCAAAGAGCGCGGGTATTGTATGTAGCATGAGGTGGGTTTTTATATGCCTCTTGGGGTTGGTTTGTTTGCAAGCCACCCCTTCTTTAAAGGCTAGGGATAAACTCATCCAATGGACAGGGGACTTTGTCCAAAAGTCTGCAAACACTTATGACTATTACGAAGTTTCTTCAGACATTAACGAACAACAGACAATCCACATGCATGGCAAGTCCTATACTTTTCTCTATGCCCATGCGCAAACCCATCTATCAGGCGGGCAAAAGGGTGTGTCCAGTGTCTGCGTGGGTGTGTTGTTTGGGGGCAAATTATACAAAGGGTTTTGTTTGGAGGGCTTTGAGCGTGTGGTTTGGAAGAAAAACGACTCTTTAATCGATCAGTTCTCCTTAAGGCTCTTGCCCACCATGCCAACCCCCACAACCCCCCAAACCTCCAGCCTAGATGTTGCCTTCCATCTCATTTCAGGCACTTTTTATTTGTCGCGTTTGGAGGAAAAAATGGGCGATCAAACCCGTATCCTTTATTTGCAAAGCAGGGACGATCCTAGCAACGCCCAAAAGTTCCCGATGGCAGTTCTTAGTGTCTCCTTTTTGGAACGTCTCAGGGTCCATAACTCTTTTTCTATCAAATCTCCCATTCAGGAAAACTCCCTAACTTATCTCTCCTTGGAGGGGCAAAAATACGCCCTTGTCATCAATACCAGCCCCTCTAGCTCTGAGCTCACACAAAGTTTAAAATGCGTGGGTGCCGTGCAGGTTAGCGCAAATCTTTTAAAAGGGAGTTTCTGTATTTTTGGATACACCCATGTGCATTTTTCACACCAAGAGGATTTTTTACGCTTTGAATTTAGCGATATACCCCAAAATTCCCTCCAACACAAGTTTTTTATCACCTTCCGATTTGACCAAGGGGCTTTCTTGTTGTACCAATTAAGCCGCCAAAATGTCCAAATCAACCATGAAGGAGTCCAAAAGATTTTGAAAACCCGAGTCATTTACCGCCAAGATCGCGATGATCCAAACCACAAAGCCCTCATTGGTATGGATTCCTTGAGGGCAGATTTAATCACCAAACTTTTATCCAAATGCCAAAAAAATGGGTATTGTATATGAGGTGCAGATGAAAAATTTGGCTTTTCTATCCTTTTTGGCCCTCTCTTGCGCCTATGCATGTGATTCTCTTGACAATAAACCCAACACACCAAGTTGGATCGATAAAAAGCGCGCCCAAATGAACGCCGCGCTTAAAAAGGGCGATTGCCAATCATCTTGTTTTTCTGATGAAAGCGTGGCAGCCTTTACATGGATGAAAGATTTTTTTGCTAAGAATAATCTTGTGGGGTCTGCGTTCACAAATTATATCTTTTTTGGAGATGACTACCAACAAGCTTTTAAGATTGGCGATCGATCCTATACTTTCTTTTATTCTCGGGGTGAGACTCGCCAAAAAGGAGGGGAACAAAAAGACAGCCTCTGTTTGGGTATTTCTTTCCAAAAACAAGTTTTTAAGGGCTTTTGCTTGGAGGGCTTTAACCAATTAGAACTCAGTAGTGCTGATGGTGCCAACTCTGTAGGTTTCACCCTCTCTAAGAAAACACCCCCTACACCCACCACTCCCGCACGCAAAACCAGTATTTATCTCGCCTTCCAGCTCTCAGAGGGTTCGTTTTATTTGAGCCATTTTTCCAACCACCAACAAGTTTTTTACAACCAACCCAATTCTAAACAAATCCCCCTCTCTGCGATTAATAATGCGCTTTTAGCCAGACTCCAATCCCATCCCCAAAACACACCCTTAGAGGTGCAAATCCTAGAGATCAATACACAAACCTACTCCATTTCCAACCAGATCAGCGCCAACACGAATTGTGTTGCTATCACAGAGGGCAAGACCTTACGCACCCAACGCGCCCATTTTTGCATGGAGGGCGTGGGTGTGGTCCATGCGATCTACAACGAGGGTTACTTGACTTTGGAGTTTTCAAAAACCCTTTCTACACCAATCAAACGCCAATTCTACCTGACTTTCAAACTGCGTGGCTACAATGATTTTTATTTGCACCAATACAGCGCGCAAAATCTCAAAATTAATGCCGATGGTTCTAACCAAGTGTTGGGTTCGCAAATTATCTACCGCCAAGATCGTGATGACCCTAATAACCAAAACCCCATCACCCTAGATTCGTTGCAAGATGACTACCAAGCCAAACTACTAGCCCTATGTCAAAAACGCGGGTATTGCATGTAACCCAAATTGGCTATCATGTGCCATCTTTGATTAAGGACAACCATGAAACTAGCTAAGTTTGTTTTGCATTGTGATAACCATAGGGTGAGTAATTTAGAGGAGCTCAGAGAGCATTTTGACATCTTAGATGTGTTGGAACACTATAAGAACAACACTTTGCAACGCTGGTTGCAATCCCGCGCATTCCAAAGCGAGCTAGACCAAGTCCTAGCCATTAACGCCACGAATGATGCGGACATCATCTTTGCGTTGTGCCAAATTTTTAGCGTGGGTGTGGAGAGGGAAACTATCCAAGTGGCCCTAAACCAGCAACAAGCTCTAGCCCACAAACAAGCCCAGCTAGAGAGTTATCAAGGCCAACAACTCAAGTTAGAAAATCTGATTAGAAAATTGATCCAAGAGGCGATCCAACCTAACATAGGGACTGTTTCTAGTAAGGGCAAGCCCAAATCTTATCAAGTCCTTAAAAGCCGCTTACTCAACGCTCCAGATTTAGAGAGTGGTAAGGCGATCTTAGTGGAACTGCTCGATCACCACTTTGAGGCACTGGAAAAAGACAGAAAGGAAGTGCTTAGGGGACTTGCCATCAAGCATAAAAAATCTTTATGGGTGGGTGAGCCCAAACACTACCCCATCCTCTTGCTTTATTTTTTTGCAAGCCCTATTTTTCAAGAGGATGAAGAACTTGATTGCTCGGGAGGTCGTTATTCGTTTTCGCAAGCAGATTTTGAGACTTTTTTAACAAGTTATCAAATCAAACCTGAGAGCGACTATTACACACCCAAACCCGATACCATATTTGTGTGTGCTGGCGATTATTCGCTTGATTTTGCAAGAATCAAACTGAGTGATGGTTGGCTCAATATCCCCCCCGATTTTTATGAAAAATATTACTTGGGTGGTAATGACAAGGCGGCCTTCTTCGAACTCCCCGCACTCAAGGCCTAAGCCTTGCCTACTTGTGCTATTGAGATCATTTGTGAGGCTGACCAAGAGAGTTTGCCCCTAGATTTAGAAGGCTGGCTAATCCCTAAACTTTTGCCCATGATGGAGTATTTAAAGCGCCCCGGGCATGTGGAGTTGGTTTTAGTCTGTAGCGAACAGATCGCTAAACTTAACTTAGAATTTAGGAATATCCCCAAAAGCACCGATGTGCTGAGTTTCCCCATAGAAATGCCCGCCCAGCAACTTTTAGGCAGTGTAGTGATCAATGTGGATTTAGCCATCCAAGAGAGCCAAGCGCGCGGGCATGCACTTTTAGATGAAATCGCCTTGTTGTTCGTGCATGGCTACTTGCACCTACTAGGCTATGATCATGAATGCGATCAAGGACAACAACGCGCCCTAGAGCAAGAGATCATCGCGTATTTTAACTTGCCCTTAAGTTTGATGGCGCGCACAGAGTGTCTTTAGCGTGTTTAATCGCTTCTAAATGTTCCTGCCATTTGGAGCTATAAAGGATTTGACGCAAGTTGAAGGGGATTTTGAGGGTGCGGCATCGATCTTTATAGATTTTGGGTAGGGCTATGGGTTTGGTGTGTGATCTTGTCCCCACGAAGACAAACCCTCCCAAAGCCCCGACACAATAGACTTTAGTTTGGGTGCTAAAGATCGTGTTAAAGTGTTGGCGTTCTAACTCTAGGCGTTGGGGTTGGCTCAACACATAACCCAAGCGTTTTAAGAGGCGATCGATGTAATATACATTTTGGCTATTTTCTTTAAACACCCACACCCTAGCTATACAAACCATTTTAATGGGGGGGTAGAGCCGGGTTTTTTCCAAAGCTAGAGCCTGAAAACTGCGTTTTAAGCCCTGAGATGTGCCCTTGAGATTTAAAAACACATCGCTTAAGGCATGCCTAAAGACATTGCGTTTAAAACGCTGATTGGCATTGCTGTAATCCTCAAAATAGCGGTAGTTATGGGCGTGTAAATAGTCTTTAAGCGTGTTTTTGGGGGTGTAGAGGAGCGGACGGGCTAGGGTGTAGTGCTCTCTACTCTCTAGGGCTTCAAACCCTAAAAGGGTTTGCAAACTCGCCCCCTTGGCTAATTGCATTAAAAACCATTCGAGTTTATCATTGAGGTGGTGGGCTAAGATCACGCATTCATAGCCAAATAAAAGGCTTAAGCGTGCAAAAAAGGCATAACGGCGTGTGCGTGCGCGCGCCTCCAAATTCCCCCCCCTTAGGGGCGCATAGCACACATGCACGCTTTTAGTATGTTGTCGCCCTAATTTTAAGGCGTATCGCACCTCTTGATCGGCTTGATCGCGCAGGGCATAATGCACGATGGCTAGATCAAAATGCACGCCCTGTTCTAGGAGCAGATAAAACAATGCCACGCTATCCCCCCCGCCTGAAAAGCCCAATAAACACCGCTTATTTTGCCAAGACTCTAAGCCCTCTAAGGTGATCATTTAAGCCCCATCTTAAGCAAAATCCATTAGAATTTGCCTTTTTGCTCCATTCTAACATGAAAGCCACTAAATACATAAGGAGCAAACCATGCAAGCTTTAGCGCGTTTTTTCCAATTTAAAGAACGGCACACAAATTTACGCACCGAGATCACCGCTGGCGTTACGACCTTTGTGACAATGGCGTATATTTTAGTGGTTAATCCGGCGATTTTGCAAAAAACGGGCATGGATTTTGAGGGGGTCTTTGTGGCCACCATTTTAGTTTCGGTAGTCGGTACGCTCATTATGGGCTTGCTAGCTAATTACCCCATCGCTATTGCCCCGGGGATGGGCATGAATGCTTATTTTACCTTCGTGATAGTCCTTAGCATGGGTATTTCTTGGCAAAGTGCTTTGGGGAGTGTATTTTTAGCCTCACTCATTTTTTTAGCCCTCTCTTTGACGGGGTTTAGAGAAGCCTTGATCAAGGCGATCCCTAATCCGCTCAAAGCGGGCATGAGTGCGGGGATTGGGCTCTTTATTGCCTTTATTGGCATGCAAAATGCCCATTTGATTGTCGCTTCACCCGCAACTTTGGTTACTTTGGGCAATTTTGCCCATCCCATTGCCTACATGTCTTTACTGGGTCTGCTTATTACCCTTGTTTTGATGATTTACAACATCAAGGCGGCGATTTTTTTGGGCATGCTCATCACCGCTCTACTCAGCTTCCTTTTGGGGCATCTGCAACTCCCCGATCACCTCTTAGAACTCCCCACCCACACCAGCACCACCTTTTTAAAACTAGATATTTTAAGCGCATTCAAGCCCAATTTAAGCGCGGTGATTTTCACTTTCTTTTTGATCATGCTCTTTGACACCACCGCCACCATGATCGGTGTTGCCAAACAAGCTAACTTGCTTGAAAATGGGCATTTTCCCAATGCCAAAGCGGCGTTGTCTGCCGATGCGATTGCCAGCACTTTAGGCGCGCTTGCGGGGACTTCGCCCACCTCAGCTTACATCGAATCGGGCACGGGGGTGAGCGTGGGGGGGCGCACAGGCTTTACGGGCGTGGTGATCGCCCTTTTGTTTGTGGGCATGCTCTTTTTAGCCCCCCTAGCCAAAGTTTTAGCCAGCATGCCCGCTATCACTTCCCCCGCTCTGATCGTGGTGGGCTTTTTGATGATGAGCCATCTAGGCCAAATTGATTGGCACAATTTAGAGGAATCCTTGCCTGCCTTTTTTGTGCTCTTTTGGATTCCCCTCTCTTATAGCATCACTAATGGCGTGGGTGCGGGGTTGATTCTCTACCCGCTCATTAAAATCTGTCGGGGCAAGTTTAAAGAGGTGCATCCCCTTTTATATGTCTTCATGATTCTCTTTATCCTGCAATTCATCCTAGATGCCAAACATTGAGGATTAATCCATGAAAAATGCCCTCCCCTTTGATTGCTTTTTGAAAACGCTTAAAAAAACCAACCGTACGCTGGATTTTTTTGTAGATTGGCAAAAATGCTTAGAAAAACGCCACGCCCTGCGTGTATCGTTGCGGGTTTTAAATGGGCTTTTAGGGGTGAGTGCGCAAAACTTAGAATCCAAAGTCCAAGCCCTCTTTAATCAAAACCCCCAAGCCTTCCAAGCCCTGCCCCTCTTGCTGGCTATGCGTAACTCCCAAGAGATCATTTTGACCCCCCAACAAGAGGAAATGCCCTTAAGTGGCTATTTGCAAAGCCCAGAAAAAATTTGCGCTTTTCTCTCCCAAAGCGGGCTTTTAGAACTCTTTAGCACCCACAAAATTAAAGATTTAGATGATTTTATCTTGGGCGTTGAGGTCGGGCTGGATAGCAACGCGCGCAAGAATCGGGGTGGGTTTGCTATGGAAGCCCATTTGAGAGACATGTTTAAAAATGCGCATTTGGAGTTTAGCCAACAGGTGAGCGTGGAGCTGTATCCAGATTTGCATAGGCTTTTTGGCGAGGATATTAAAAGATTTGATTTTGTGATCTCGGGCAAACAAGGTCTGTATTTTGTGGAGTGTAATTTTTACACTAGTGCAGGGAGTAAGCTTAATGAGGTAGCACGGGCTTATCAAGAACTCGCCCTGCGTTTTGAGGGTTTGGCGGGGAAATATTTTGTGTGGATCACCGATGGGCAGGGCTGGCTTTCTTGCCAAAACAAATTAGAAGAGGCGTATAAAAGTGTGTGTCTTTATAATCTCGCCCATGTGGATCACCTCATTAAAAGCGTGCAAAATGGATCATAGCCTACAAACACCCATCTTTAGGAGCACTGACAAACTCGCTCCATTCACGCTCTACCAAGCTGATTGCAACACGATTTTAAGGCAAATGCCCGAATGCTTTGATTTTATCTTTGCCGATCCGCCCTATTTTCTCTCCAATGGGGGGCTTAGTATCCAAAGTGGGGAGATTGTGAGCGTAAATAAGGGACATTGGGATCAAAGCAAGGGTTTAGAGAGCATGCACGCCTTTAATATGGCATGGTTGCAGGTGGCTAAAAGTGCACTCAAACCCGGGGGGAGTATTTGTATCAGTGCCACCCACCATAATCTCTTTTCACTCGGGCTTGCCTTGCAAGAATTAGGCTTTAAGATTTTAAACCTCATCACTTGGCAAAAAAGCAACCCGCCCCCCAATTTTAGCTGCCGTTATCTGACACACTCAAGCGAACAGATCATTTGGGCGCGCAAAAGCCCCAAGCACAAGCATATTTTTAACTACGAATTATTAAAAAAAATCAATGAGAATCGGCAAATGCGCGATGTGTGGGTATTGCCTGCCATCGCTCCTTGGGAAAAAAAACAGGGTAAACACCCCACCCAAAAGCCCCTAAGACTCTTGGTGCGTTTGATTTTAATGGCTAGCCATCCTAATTCGCTTATTGGCGATCCCTTTAGTGGCTCGGGCACAACAGGCATTGCGGCTAATTTGTTGGGGCGCGCCTTTGTGGGCATAGAAAAAGAAGGCGCGTTTATTGAACTGAGCATCCAACGCCGTGGGGCATTAGAAACGCATTTTGAGAGCATACGCTCCAAGATCAAGGATTTGGAGCTTTGCTAGAAAACCTTTGGATCACTGGCAATGGTGGCACTCAATGGATCGATCCAGCACGCTTTTATCATCTAGGCTAGGGCTTTGGGTGCGTAGATAGTAGGTTGATTTTAAACCTAGTTTCCATGCCAAGTGGTAGATTTCATGCAAGAGTTTGCCACTAGCCTCTTGGGGGCGTAAAAAGAGATTGAGGCTTTGGCCTTGATCGATCCACTTTTGGCGCACAGCAGCCAAGCGGACAATATCCTTGGGATCGATGTCATAGGCGGAAGTGTAATAATTCCAAGTTTCTAGGTTTAAATTAGGCACAACCACCGGGATCATCCCGCTTAGATTTTCCTCGAACCACTTTTTTTGGTAAATAGGCTCAATGGTTTGGGTCGTGCCCACTAAGATAGAGATCGAGCTAGTGGGCGCAATTGCCATTAAATACCCATTTCTAAGCCCCTGTTTTTGCACCCGTGCCTTGAGACTAGCCCAATCACACATGGGGGCATGCGCGCTTAACTCTAGGGCTTCTTGTTTGGCTTTATCCATAGGAAAAACCCCCTTACTCCATTCTGAGCCCTCAAAATGGGTGTAACTCCCCCGCTCTTGGGCAAGATTAGAACTAGCCAAAATGGTTTCATAACTCATCTTTTCTAGGACTTGATCGATCTTGGCAGTGTGTTCTGGGCTCCCCCATTTGATCTGACTTTGGGCTAACATCTGCGCCTCGCCCATCACACCAAGCCCGATCGCACGGCTCTTTAAATTCGTGTTTTTTGCCTTAGCCGTGGGGTAAAAATTCAAATCAATCACATTATCCAACATCCGCACCGCAATGGGCACGACCCGTTCAAGGTCTTTTGGGGTGTTAATTTTGCTCAAATTCAAGCTAGCCAAATTGCACACCGCGACTGCGCCCTCCTCAGGAACTTTAGTCGCCATGAAGATTTTTTTGCCCCCCAAGCAATCATTGCTGGTGA
This sequence comes from Helicobacter mehlei, assembly GCF_007280785.1. Classification (NCBI taxonomy): domain Bacteria; kingdom Pseudomonadati; phylum Campylobacterota; class Epsilonproteobacteria; order Campylobacterales; family Helicobacteraceae; genus Helicobacter; species Helicobacter mehlei. The sequence goes on along the minus strand of NZ_VKGC01000025.1, from coordinate 10,609 downwards.
GTTTATTGGCTTTTTTAGACACACCCGCATCAGTGCTAACCTCTACTTGTTCTTCGAAAAATACGCAATCTCCCCCCTCAAATTCCACGCGCATGCGATAATGGCCCGCACTGGTATTTTGGTAAATCTCGGTGCAAAGATTGGAGGAACGGATAAGCCCTACATGGGCATTAGGGTTGGTCTCATTGGCACGATCTTTAAAGCCCAAAAAGGGCAGACCTGCCTCAAAATAATTAGTGAGGATTTTTCTCCACAATGTCTTAGCACTCATCTTCTCTTTAGGAACAGCGGGGTTTTGCTCGTAATCTAGGTATTTTTGTCTAAATTCGACCCCATAACACTGGGTGAGATCGGGGCAAGCATAAGGGTCAAAGAGAGTCCAAATCCCATCTTGCTCCACACGTTCCATGAACAGATCGCAAATCCAGAGGGCGGGGAATAAATCATGGGCACGGCGGCGTTCATCGCCACTATTTTTGCGTAAATCAATGAACTCTAAAATGTCCATGTGCCAAATTTCCAAATAGACCGCAATCGCTCCCTTGCGTGTGCCGAGTTGATCGACCGCAATGGCGACATCATTGACGATCTTTAAAAACGGAATCACGCCCGCACTAGCACTCTTATGCCCATCAATGTAGCTACCCAAACAACGCACTTGGCTAAAATCCCAGCCAATCCCCCCGCCGTATTTAGACAAAAGAGCCATATCTTTATAGCTGTCAAAAATCCCTTCAATGTTATCTGGGGTTGAACCCACATAACAAGAGCTGAGTTGATGATTGGGCGTGCGCGCATTGGCTAAAGTGGGCGTGGCACACATCAGTTCAAACTTGCTCAACACCCCGTAAAACTCCAAAGCACGCGCATTGGGGTCGCTCTCATTTTGGGCTAGGAACATCGCAATCGCCATGAACATGTGTTGGGGTAGCTCAATGGGGTTGCCTTGGGAGTCTTTGAGCAAATAGCGATCATAAAGGGTCTTAATCCCTAGATAGTTAAATTGCAAATCACGCTCAGGCACTAGTGCCTCATTGAGTTGTTCCAAATTAAACTTATCTTTAAAGCCCAATGCGATACGCCCTTCTTTTTCGCCCCTCTTAAAATAGTCTTTCAAATGCGCATAGCCCCTAGAGCCATTCACTTGGTAGTAAAGATCATCTAGAAACAGCCGTGCAGCAACAAAACTCCAATTAGGCGCATCCACATCGATTTTATCCACTGCCATTTTGATCAGGGTTTTAGGGATATCCTGTGTTTTGATTCTGTCTTTAAAATAAAGATTCATTTCTAATTCCAAAACACTCTTATTGATCCCCTCTAAGCCTTCTGTAGCACTTTTTAAATACTTACGGATTTTCTCTGTGTCCAAAGGCTCAACACACCCATTGCGCTTGGTAACAGATAATTGCATGGTATTTCCTCTTAGACTAAGATTTTTTGACACGGCGGCGTGCCGTGGGGTCTAAAACTTTCTTGCGGATACGCAAGTTCAAGGGTGTAACCTCCAGCAGTTCATCTTCCTCAATCCATTCTAAAGCCCGCTCAAGTGCCATCAGTCTTGGGGGGGTGAGTTTGATCGCATCATCGCTCCCACTCGCACGCATGTTGGTTAGGTGCTTAGATTTAATGGGATTAACTTCTAAATCATTGTCCCGGCTGTGCTCACCAATGACCATGCCCACATAGACCTTTGTTTGCGCCCCAATAAAAAGCGTACCCCGCTCTTGGATATTAAATAAAGAAAATGCAGTCGCCTCTCCATTTTCCATGCTCACCAACGCCCCATTTTTGCGCGACTCCACACTCCCACTAAAGGGACGAAACTCTAAAAAGGAATGATTCATCACCCCCTCGCCCTTGGTGTCGGTTAAAAACTCAGAGCGATAACCAATGAGACCCCTAGCCGGGATTTCAAATTCTAAACGGCTGTAACCATCATTCATCGGATTCATCGCCTTCATCTCCGCCTTGCGCCGCCCGAGTCGCTCAATGATCGCCCCGCTAAAATCTTGGGGGGTGTCAATCACCAAATGCTCGAAGGGTTCTAGCTTCACGCCATCTTGAACTTTCACGATCACTTCAGGGCGCGAAATGCTAAACTCAAAGCCCTCACGGCGCAAATTCTCGGCTAAAATGGTGATTTGCAATTCCCCCCGCCCACTCACTTTAAATTTCCCCTCGCCCATTTCCTCGCACTTCATGGCGATGTTGGTTTGCATCTCTTTTAACAGGCGATCTTTGAGTTTATTAGCGGTAACATGCTTACCTTCCGTGCCCGCTAGGGGGGAATCATTGATTGCAAACACCACGCTCATGGTGGGCTCTTCAAGGTGCATAGGGTCTAAGGGCATAGGATTATTGGGATCGACCACGCTATCGCCCACATCCATCGCATTAAAGCCGGCAATGGCGACAATGTCGCCCGCCTGTGCCTGCTCGATCTCCATTCTAGCTAGCCCTAAAAAGCCAATCAATTTTGTGATACGCCCGCTCTCCTTGCTCCCATCGCTCTTATGCAAAGCGACCATGTCTCCCTTTTTGATCTGCCCATTAAACACCCGCACAATGCCGATTTTACCCACATAGTTGTCGTAATCTAGGGTAAAAATCTGCATTTGCAGGGGCTGATCGGTCTCCCCGCTGGGAGTGGGCACATGGGAGAGAATGGTTTCAAACAGAGGTTCTAAATTCTTTTTTTCATCGCTCAAGTCTTTAATGGCGTAGCCATCCCGTGCAGCTGCATAGACAACTGGAAAATCTAGCTGGGTATCATTTGCCCCCATCGCCACGAAAAGATCAAAGACCTCATCAACCACCCTATCGGGTTCAGCTGCAGGCTTGTCAATTTTATTGACCACCACAATGGGGCATAATCCAAAACTCAATGCCTTTTTGACCACAAACTTAGTCTGGGGCATCACCCCTTCTTGCGCATCCACTAAGAGCAAAACCCCATCGACCATTTTAAGCACCCGCTCCACTTCGCCTCCAAAGTCGGCGTGCCCGGGGGTGTCTATGATGTTGATTTTGGTGTCTTTGTAGTGGATCGCTGTGTTTTTAGAAAGGATGGTGATCCCCCGTTCCCTTTCTAAGTCGTTACTATCCATCATGCGCTCATCAATCTTGTCGCGCTCACCAAAAGTGCCCGATTGTGTGAGCAAACCATCCACCAAAGTGGTTTTTCCATGATCGACATGGGCAATAACAGCGATGTTTCTAATGCTTAACATACGAGCCTGATCCTATTTTTGGATTTTTGAGGGGCTAGTATAACCAAAATTTACTTAAGGGGTTGTCCTCACTTGAGTTAAAAAATCTAGGAATAAGCGTGGCTCAATGTAGGATTTTAGACTTGATTTTTAAGTCCTCCTGTAATAGTATGGAATAAAGGATACACATGCAACAGTTCACCCATTTACACCTGCATACCGAATATTCGCTCTTAGATGGGGCCAATAAGATCAAGACCCTAGCCCAAAAGATCAAAGAGTTGGGCATGGAGAGTGTGAGCATGAGCGATCACGGGAATATGTTTGGCGCGATTGATTTTTACACCTGCATGAAAAAAGAGGGAATCAAGCCCATCATTGGGATTGAAACCTACTTACATAATGCCGAAAACTTGAGCGACAAACAATCAAGGCAACGCTTCCATCTTTGTTTGTATGCCAAAGATTTAGAGGGTTATCATAATTTAATGTATCTGAGCTCACAGGCTTTCTTAGAGGGGTTTTATTATTATCCACGCATCAATAAAAAGCTCTTAAGGGAGCGATCTAAGGGGATCATCTGTTCAAGCGCGTGTCTGCAAGGGGAAATCAACTGGCATTTAAACACCAATAGCCCTAAAAATAAGCAATATGGGGCTAAGGGCTATGAAGAGGCTAAGAGGGTGGCAGAGGAATACCAAGAAATTTTTGGGGATGATTTTTACATGGAGATCATGCGCCATGGCATTGCTGATCAACTCTTTATTGATGAACAACTCATTAGATTGTCCTTAGAAACAGGCATTAAGCTCATTGCCACCAACGACACCCACTATACCAACAAAGAGGATGCCAGCGCGCAAGAGGTCGCCATGTGCGTGGCGATGGGCAAGACCTTAAATGATGAAAACCGCTTAAAACACTCTGTGCATGAGTTTTATATCAAAACCCCCGAGCAGATGGCCAGACTCTTTGCCGACATTCCTGAAGCCTTGCAAAACACCCAAGAGATCGCCAGTAAGTGCCATTTGGAGTTAGATTTAAAAAATGATGCCAATCCACCCACTCCCCCACGCTTCAAATTCACCCAGCAATACGCCCAAGAGGAGGGGCTAGACTTAGAGGATGACGGGGCTTACTTTGCCTATAAATCTAGAGAGGGGCTTAAAAAGCGTTTAGAACGGGTTGATCCTAGCCAACATGCCCGCTACACAGAACGCCTAGAGTATGAAATTAAAATCATTAGCCAGATGAAATTTGCGGGTTACATGCTAATTGTGTGGGATTTTATTAGGCATGCGCGTGAAAACGGGATTCCTGTAGGGCCGGGGCGGGGTAGTGCGGCAGGCAGTTTGGTTGCTTTTTGTTTGCAAATCACCGATATTGATCCAATCAAATACGATCTTTTGTTTGAACGATTCTTAAATCCTGATCGCGTGTCTATGCCCGATATTGATACGGATTTTTGCCAAAAACGGCGGGGCGAGATGTTGGACTATATGATCAACAAATATGGCAAATACAATGTCGCTCAAGTGATCACCTTCAATAAAATGCTCGCAAAAGGGGTGATCCGCGATGTCGCACGGGTCTTAGACATGCCCTACAAACAAGCCGATGAGATGGCAAAACTCATCCCCAACAAACTAGGGATCACCTTGCAAGAAGCCTTTGATCTAGAGCCCAAGATCAAGACACTCATAGAGAGCGATAAACTTGCCAAAGAGGTTTGGGATTTTTCTTTGCGTTTAGAGAATTTAAACCGCTCGGCAGGCAAGCATGCGGCCGCTTTAGTGGTGGATAGTGAGCGGGAGCTGTGGTATAAAACCCCGCTTTATACCAGTGAGCGCACGGGGGGCATTGTTACCCAATACTCCATGAAATACCTAGAAGCCATCGATCTGATCAAGTTTGACTTTTTGGGGCTTAAGACTTTGAGTGTAATCCACGATACGTTAAAGATCATTGAAAAATACAGTCACCAAAAAATCGATCTCTTAGATGTGGATATGAACGACCCACAGGTTTATACCACGATCCAAGAGGGCAACACGATTGGGATATTCCAAATCGAATCAGGTATGTTCCAAACCCTCAACAAACGCTTGCGTCCCTCCAGCTTTGAGGATATTGTTGCCATCCTTTCACTGGGGCGACCCGGACCTATGGAGTCGGGCATGGTGGATGACTTTGTTAATCGCAAACATGGACATGAATCCATCACCTATATGTTTGAAGCCCTAGAGCCTATTTTACGCCCTACCTATGGGACCATCATCTACCAAGAACAAGTCATGCAAATTGTGCAGAGCATTGCAGGCTTTTCTTTGGGCGAAGCGGATTTGATCAGGCGCGCAATGGGCAAAAAAGATGCCAGCATCATGGCGGCTAATCGGGCTAAGTTTGTAGAGGGCGCGCAAAAAAAGGGCTATGAGGTGCAAAAGGCTGGCGAACTCTTTGATCTCATTGTCAAATTTGCCGGCTATGGCTTTAATAAATCCCACTCCGTTGCCTATGCCATGCTCACTTTCCAAACGGCTTATTTAAAAACCCACTACAAGCACGAGTTCATGGCAGCCATGCTCAGCAGTGAATGCCGCCACATTGAGGAAGTGGCGCGTTATGTGGAGGAGGCTAGCTTAATGGGGATTGCCATTGAACGCCCCCATGTCAATACCTCTGATGTGAGTTTTAAGGTTGAACAACGCAAAAAGGACAAGATCATCGTCTTTGGGTTAGAGGCGATTAAGGGGGCAGGCGAGGGACCGCTAGGGACTTTAGTGGAGATGCGCGAAAAACATGGGCATTTTGAAAATTTGGAGGATTTGATTAGCAAGTTGGATTTTTCTAAATTTAGCAAACGCATTTTAGAACCCTTGATCAAGTCGGGGAGTCTAGACAACTTGGGGTACAACCGCCGCACCATGCTTGAAAATTTAGATGCGATTTGCGATGAGGGGCGCAGAAAAGATAAAACCAATGCCCAAATGCGCGCGGGGCTATTCTCCCAGCAAGAAGCGCACGAAAAAGCACACTTGGATTTAAAAATCTATGAGGAATATGACAGCAACACGCTTTTAAATTATGAATACGAGTGCATGGGGCTTTATTTTTCTGGACACCCTTTAGATGAGTTTAAAGCCCCCATCAAGGCGTTAAAAAATGTGGCTAAGAGCGTGGATATTCCCCGTATGGAGATTGGCTCACAAGCCGTATTTGTGGGTAAGGTTTTAGAGATCAAACGCAAATTGAGCAAAAAGAGTCAAAAACCCTATGGGCAAGTGATCATCGTAGATTTGTCCGGGCGCTTTGAATTGATGTTGTTTGAAAAACAGCTCAACACCCTAGATACGCTCAATATAGAACAGCCCCTAGCCTTCAAATGCAAGATCGAGGAACAAGAAGAGGTCGCGCGCTTACGGCTCTTAGAGATTGATACCCTAGGGAATATAAAGGGTGTCAAAATCCCTAAAGCGCGCTACAAAAACAACCCAGAGGAGGTAGAAATGTCCCAACCCTTAGACATTGCCAAAGATTTTCAAGATGATTCAAGTTGTTTGCTCACCTGCCAAGATGAACAACACATTCCTCTGTCTATTGTGCTAGATACCAGCGTATCCTTAGAACTCTTTGCACAACTCAAAGATGCCGCCCAAAGCCACAAGGGTGAGCGTGCCCTATCATTGATCTTTCACGATCAGGACAAGCGGTTTAAATTCAACACCGCGCTTAAAGTCAATAGTGCAATCAAGCAGAGTTTCCAAGCCTATGAATGGTTAGACATCTAATGCGTCTAAACCAATTCATTGCCCACAATCTCCCTTGTTCGCGCCGCCAAGCCGATCGGCTCATCGCTGAGGGGCAGGTCAAAATCAACCACACCTTAGCCACTTTCACCACACCCTTTAAGCCCCAAGATAAGATTTTTATCAATTCCCAGCTTTTGCGCCCCAAATCCCAACATTTTAGCGTGGTGGTTTATCACAAGCCCAAGGGCGAGCTGGTGAGCTTGCGGGATGATCGGGGTAGGCGGACTATCTTTGAGAGTCTAGAGGCACGATACCGGCATTTTACGCCCATCGGGCGTTTGGATTTTGCCTCTAGTGGTCTCTTGCTACTAAGTGATAGCAAGTTGGTGGTGGATGCTTTGATGCACAGCCAACTAGAGCGTGAGTACTTGATTAAAATTGAGGGGAGTGTGGGGGCGCGCATGTTAGAGGCTATGCAAAATGGCATTGAGATTAAGGGACTTGGGGGTGCACACCCTAAGAGCAAACTAGAGAGCATGCGCCTAGCCCCCATGTCTTGCCATATCATCAAAAACCACCGGCATTATTCTAAACTCAAACTGACTCTTTGTGAGGGGCAAAATAGAGAAATCCGCCGTTTTTTTGCTTATTTTAAAACCCCCGTGCTAGACTTAAAACGGGTACGCTTTGGATTTACCCATCTAAACGCCTTGCCTGTAGGCAAGACTCGCTACTTGAATCCCAAAGAGTATCGGCATTTACACCAATTCTTAGAAGGAGCAGAACATGCGTAAAAACACTCTATTATTTAGCCCTTGGCAAATCAGGGATTTGGAGTTGAAAAACCGCGTGGTGATGGCGCCGATGGATCAATACAGCGCGATCAATGGCTACACCAATGACTGGCACACGCACCACTATATTAGCCGTGCGATCGGACAAGTGGGCTTGATCATCTTTGAAGTGGCCGCAGTGAGTGCCAAGGGGCGAATCGATCCGGGCGATCTAGGCATTTATGAAGAGGGGCATGTGGAGGGCTTAGCCAAGATTGTTAGGGAGTGCCACAAACACGGCTCTAAGGTGGCGTTACAAATTGGGCATGCGGGCAGGAAAGGACAACTTAAAGATGCCCCACTTTTAGCCCCCTGCGCTTTGCGCTTTAATGAGCAATACGCCATGCCTAAAGAAATAGATACACAAGACATCAAACAAGTCGTTTTAGAGTTTAAGCAAGCCGGGCTTAGGGCAAAGCAAGCGGGTTTTGACGCGTTAGAAATCCATGCTGCACATGGGTATTTGCTCAGTAGCTTTTTATCCCCTTTGAGTAATCAGAGAAGCGATGCCTATGGAAAGAATCGCGCATTGCTTTTACAAGAAATCTTGCAAGCCCTAAGAGAAGCCATAGACTTACCTCTAATCGTGAGGGTGTCGGCTACAGACTACCACCCACAGGGCAACACCCCGCAGACTATAACACAACTCTTAGAGCCTCTAAGTCCCCTTTATGACGCTTTGGATGTGAGCTCTGGGGGCGTGGTGGAAGCTCCCATTAAAACCTATCCGGGCTATCAAATCCCTTATGCAGGCTATCTCAAAGAGGCTTTAGGCAAACCCACCATTGGGGGCGGGTTGCTTGAAGAGCCCAAAATGGCGCAAAGGTTAGTGGGTAGCCAAGTGGTGGATGCGATCTATCTAGCGCGCGCTTTGCTCAAAAACCCTTTTTGGTGTTTTAATGCAGCCTTGAGTTTGGGGCAGGAGATCGATATTCCTAAACCCTATGCTAGAATGGTGCATTTGTAGGAGGGGACTTGTAGAATCCTCTGGCTTGTTGTGCTCCAACTTTAGGGTTTTTCTCATACAGCCGATCCCCACAATAAATTCTCTTTCTCTTGATATCAAACTGGGGGCTAAAGAGATTTTTAGATTCTAGATTATCTTTAGTGTGAATCCCCACGATGGGCAAAAGAGAGTGGATTAAATCATCGCTCATGAAGGGTTTATTGATAGCCTCTGCGATTTGTTTAACCTTTTGGGGATATTTTTGCTTGAAGGTGTCGGTAACATAGATCACAAAGGGGATTTCTACTCCAAAGTTAGAACATTTATGCCCATAGGTGTTAGAACTCTCAAACATATCTTGAGCGTGATCGGAGAGATAAACAATGATTGCATCTTTATCTTGAAAGAGTTTAAAAATCTCTCCTAAAACATGATCGGTGTAATACAACGAATTGACATAATCGGCAATAATTTGCTTATCTTTGTCATTTTGGACATGCAAATCTTGATAGGGAATATCCTTAGGGGTGAATTTGGCAAAGTCTTTGGGAAAGCGTCTGTTATAAATGGGGTGGCTACCAAATAGATGGAAAAGGATCAGATTTTTAGATTCCAGTTTGGGCTGGACTTGTTGGGTAAAAATGGGGATCACCCATTGATCATGGTGGGATAAAATGGCCTTGTAGGGCGTATCAGTAAAATACTTGTAGGCGAAGTTATAGGCAAGGGCGTTGTAAATATTGCTTGCCGCCATGCTTTCTTGGTTGTCAATCCAAAAGGTTTTGTAACCTGCCAAATTAAAGATCATGCCTAAATTTTTTTGCTGATACCAAGGGATCGTGTAGTTTTCCACATCGGAGTAATTTAGCAGAGTTTGGAAAGTGGGCAGAGTGTTGGCAAAAGCTGAGATGGTGTTTTTAAAGACAAATAAATTTTGCCGCCTTTCTTGTAGATCGCTTAAAAAGGGCGTATTGGGGACCGGATAGCCATAGAGATGCATAAAATTACGCGAGGCACTCTCGCCCACAATCAAAACCACATTGGGCACGCTGTCGCTATCCACTTTAAGGTAATCTTTAGGGTAAGGCTGCTTGAGACTGGCATAGATGGTTTTTATTTGGGAATATTCATGGAGACTGGCAACCAATGCATAGACCTCTTTCACTATGGGCATGATTTGTGTCGGAATATTGGGGTTAATCAAGAATCCCCGCCCACCTTGCCCATAAAAAGCCCCTAAAGTATGCGCCCAAAAGAGCACAAAGAGCATGGCTAGAGTTTTAAAACTCTGTTTGGGGCTTAAAGACAATTTAAAACGCATATAGAACAAGAAGATGACACAAGTTGCCAAATAAACTAAGATAAAGCCCATATGGGGGAACACCATATCCATTAAAAACGCTTGGCTCTCCCTTGTGTTAGTGGCTAAGAGCGTGCCGACCAAGGAGGGTGTAAAGCCCATGTGAAAATAATAGGAGGCAAAAAAATCGATGAAAGTTAGGACCAAACTCACAACCAGCATGGCATTTTTTAGAAACTTGGCTAGGGCTTGGTATGGAATCAGACTTAATAAAAGATAAAAAACATAGAAAACCAAAAAGCTATAAAAAACCACCTTGAGCACATGCCAAAATGCCTCGCCCCATACCTGCACCTCTACAGAGAAAAAGCTTGCCACCACAGGGGCTAGCCACATCAGCCAAAAGCGGTTGTCTAAAACCATGAAAAACTCTTTTGTAGATTAGAAAACGTATCCTACAAAAAAGAACTTAGGTTTGTCAAGTCAGGGCTTTTTCTCATACAGCCGATCCCCACAATAAATTCTCTTTCTCTTGATATCAAACTGGGGGCTAAAGAGATTTTTAGATT
>NZ_VKGC01000024.1:0-20181 GCF_007280785.1 Helicobacter mehlei | reverse complement strand
CCCCCCCCCCCCCCCCCCCCCCCCCCCCCCCCCCCCCCCCCCCCCCCCCCCCCCCCCCCCCCCCCCCCCCCCCCCGCTTTGTCTATGGCGAGCTAGCTAGCCTAAACGCCGCATACAGGGATTTAATCGGCCAAGCACAGAGTGAGGAGGAGCTTAACGATCTCTTTGAAAAGTTACGCCAATTTGCCTTCATTGATTACCGCGTAGATATTCAAAAAGCCTTAGCAGATCAGGACTTTCAAGCCTTGTCTTTTGAGGATAAAAAAGAGATTTTAGCCATGTGTTTGGATCGCAACATGGATTATATCCCGCTAGGCGACATAGATGATGCCAGTTACAACATAGATACACAAACCAAGAGTTTGAATAAGGCGTTTTATGGAGGGGCGTATGATCTCTAATTTACACGATGAAATTGAAAAGCGTTGCGGCACGGACAACATCGCTAAAACTCAAATCCCTAGCCATATTAAGAATAATTTAAGCAAGTCTTTAAGGGAGTATCAAATCAAGGCTTTGCAATACTACCTTGCCCTAAGCCAAAGCGACACGCTTAAAACAAAAAACCATTTGATGTTTAACATGGCTACAGGGAGCGGTAAAACCCTTGTGATGGCGGCTTTAATGCTGGATTGCTACAAAAAGGGCTATAGAAACTTTGTCTTTTTTGTCAATTCTAGCGCGATTGTGGAGAAAACGAAGGCGAATTTTTGCGATGACAAGTCTTCAAAATATCTCTTTGCAAGCCCCATTAACATAGATGGGGAGCTAGTGGAGATCAATGCGCTCACCCGTTTTGAGGATAGCAAAGAGAATGCGATCAACATCTACTTTAGCACCATTCAAGGGCTTTTTAGCTTGTTTAAAAACGAAAAAGAAAACTCTCTTACGCTAGAGGACTTAAAGAATCATAAAATCGTTTTTTTAGCCGATGAGGCGCACCACTTAAACGCCGACACAAAGAGCAAAAGTGATAAGGAAAAAGAGCTAAAAGAGGGCTGGGAGAGTGTCATTAACAAGGCTTTTGCAAGCCATAAAGAAAATCGCTTGTTTGAGTTTAGCGCGACTATCCCTAAAGATAAAGGCGTGCAAGACAAATACAAAGATAAGATCGTGTTTGAATACGATCTCAAAAGTTTTTGCAAGGACGGGTATTCTAAACGCATTTTTTTGGCTAAATACGAGGAGCGCAAGCTAGAAACAAGGCTTTTAGGGGCATGTTTAGCGAGTGTGTATCGGGAGTTTTTGGCGCATGAAAATGGCATTGAGTTAAAGCCCGTGGTGTTGTTTAAAAGCGAGAGCATTGAAAAATCTAAGAACAACCAAAAGATTTTTAACGCAATGCTAGAGAATTTGCAAGGAATAGATATTGAGAATTTTTATCAAAATATCACCTTTGCGAATGAAATGTTTATGTCAAGCCAAGAGTTTTTTAAGCATAAGTATCTTAAAGGCTTTGCTAACACCATTGCCACTTATATCCGCACTGCCTTTAATTTAGCGCACCAAATCAACGCCAACGATGAGAAAGAGGCATCCAATAACCAAATCAAACTCAACACACTTGAGGATAGCGACAACGAAACCCGTGCCATTTTTGCTGTGGATAAACTCAATGAAGGCTGGGATGTCCTCAATCTCTTTGACATTGTGCGCTTGGGCGATGCCAAAAGTGCTACAAAAACCACGACCACTAAAGAAGCACAACTGATCGGGCGGGGGGCTAGATACTTCCCTTTTGGGGAGGAATCGGTGCGTTATCAACGCAAATACGATGACACCAAAGACGCATTAACAATGCTAGAGAGATTAAGCTACCACTCTTTAAACGATGAGAAATACATCAGCGATTTACAAAGTGAGTTGAGCCATCAAGGTTTGTTGTTTGATGAAAAAAAGATAGAAGTTACCCTAAAACCAAGTGCGCGGGCTCAAAAGATTTTGGCAAGCTATAAGCTTTACTATGTCAGCAATGAATGCCAAATAACCACGCAAGAGACTAATCTTTTTGCCCAAGACATTGAAAAAGAATTGACAAGGATTGAAGTCCCTTATTTTGGCAAGCAAATTCTAGAAAAAGAAGAGGATTTTAAAGGGGATAGTAAAGAAGTTGTGAGTCTCAAAAGTCTATATCCGCTTAAAGAAAAAGTCAAATATGCGCCCGTTGTGAAAGCAATGCATGCCCTAGGGATCACGCTAAAACATTTACAAAAGGCTTACCCTGACTACACCAGCAAGAGAGAGCTTTATGATAAATTTTTTTCGCTTTTAAACTTGCGTTTTGATAAAAGGCAAACATTTGAGACAGATTGCCAACTTGAGATTGCCAAGTTTCTCTTAAAAAATTTAAAGGAATTGCTAGGCAAAAGCAAACAAAAACGCATTGTGGGCCCATTTAAGGCATTTGTCTTTGAGGGCAAAAATAAAACAATCATTGCAAGCCAAGAGAGACTTACAAACAGCCCTTATGATTGGCTGTATTACACACAATATTGCCAAGATAGCGGACTAGAAGCTGAATTTTTGACTTTTATAGATGAGCATGCAAGTGTCATTGACAAGCACTACACAGAGTGGTTTATCCTAAGAAACGAGCGTTTCAGCGAGTTTAAACTTTATGACAATCGGGAGGGAAGTCTCACTTATGGCGATGGATTTGAGCCTGATTTTATATTCTTTGGCAAACCTAGAGAATCGACAGACAAGCACGCATTCAGGGAGTGCATTATGGAAGTTAAGGGCGGGCATTTGCTAGGGCGTGATGGGGTAGAGGGGGCTGATAAGTGGAAAGAAAATTTTTTATTAGACGAACTCAATGGAAAAATCTTTACAGAGATTTTAGATCGGCAAAAAGGCATACTTTGCCATGGAGACGATTGCCTTGAAGTGCTGGCATTGCCATTTTTTACAGGTAGCAAAGATGAGAAATTTAAAGAATTTAAAGAATCTTTTGAAAAATTACTCCACATTGAACAAAGGCGTTTATTTTAAGAGTGTCTTTGGAGAGTTTTCTATATTTATCTTAAAATCTCCCACAATCGCTTCCGTTTCCACCAACCATGCACAAATCCACTTTCTATTTACTACTAAATACACTGCAGAATTAGGGTTTATCTTTAAAGATTGGAGAACAAAAATGGCCCAAAAAGGCTCTAAAGAGTGGATCGAACAATATAACAAAGAAGTGGATGCCTACAATGCACGCAACAAATCTAGATGGGATGCCCAAAAGAACCAAGAATATTCGCGTATGCGTTTTGGCACACCCCCTGGTAGAGTTGCCTATGAGTGGAATGGTGCTTATTGGTGTGGTGGAGAGTATTTGTGTGGGGATTAGAGCACCATTTACAAACCATTCATTTTCATTGCCTATAATACCTCTCAAGTTATCACCTCTAGTTGCAGAGTACTCATCGGCTGTGTAAGTCTAGTTGTCCTAAGTTTGTAAGCCCGCCCGAAGGTCGCTGAAACCAACGCCACACTTTGTAAGGTGTGGCTAGTGTGGTGCGGTGTGTAACTTTGAGAATACGCGTTAAACCCTCAAAGGCACGGCTAGCTAAGATGTGGTAACCGCTGACTACCTTTTTTTCTCACTTACTAACAAACCCATAGAAACCTAGAAAACTTGGATGAAAAACTTGCTCCAAGAATTCGTTTGTTTTCTCAAGCCCTACAATCGCCCACAATCGCTTTCACCCCCAAAACCATGTTTGACACCCATAACCCCCAACCTTACGCTCTATGACCCCTTAAAAGCGATTTAAACGCTATTATCGATTTAGCACTTTGCCTTGTTTTGTCCTAAAAAGCATGTCAGGATGTTTTAGCCTCTAGTTTGATGCCTAGCTCTTTAAGTGTTTGCCAAAAGTTTTTATACGGGGATTTAAGGACTTTGCCCTTAGCTTTAGCGATGTCTTGTTTTGTGCTTCATCTGCGTCCTCTAGTATTGCGTTTAGATAAGCTAGGCGTTTTTCTTCTGTGTTGAGATAACGGCTGATGTCAAGGTCGCTGAAAGTTACCATGCAAACTCCTTTAGAATTTCTTGGGCTTTTTGGATGTCTTTTTTCTGTGTGCTTTTGTCCCCACCACAGAGCAAGATGGCTAGAGTGTTGCCCTTCTTAGCCACATAAAGGTGGTAGCCTGCACCTGTGTGGATACGCATTTCAAAGATTTGCCCCATGATGTGCTTGTGATCGCCAAAGTGCCCATGGGCACGCAACATATCTAGCCTCTTAGCTATAGCGGATAGAGCTGTAGGGTTTGCTAAGTTCTCTAGCCACACATCAAAAACAGATGAAGTTTTGATCACCATTGGCATGGGCGTATTGTAGCGTGTTTTGCTTTCACAAGCTATGATGCTTGAAAGCCCTTTAAAATCCCCCACAATCGCTTTAACACCCTAAACTATAGTTTGATACTCCCCATCCATAACCTTACGCTCTATGACCCCTTAAAAGCGATTTAAACGCTATATCTGCTTTATCGTCTTTCTTTACCCCCAAAGACATGAATATTCCATAAGCGTGGATATTCCAAACCACATGCCTAATTTCTCACTTCAAAACCCTCTCTTGGGGGTTTGGGGGCTTGCCCCCAAGAGCAATATGATGCCAAGCGTCAGCTTGGCTTACCGATTCATGCACCCTTGCATCAAAAATTTTTCATTTTTTCTAAGTTTTCTCACCTGCTTTTGGGCTGATCCTAGTTCCCGAGCGCATGCGCGCGCGCGCATGCGGGTTTTTAACCTTTTAAAAGACTTCGTCTTTTTAACCTTTTAGGGGGGGCGCGGGCCTCGTGTGGGAGGGGGCTCGTGGAGAGTAATAGGGGGTAAAATCCGCACTAATAGGGGGTAAAATCCGCACTAATAGGGGGTAAAATCCGCACTAATAGGGGGTAAAATCCGCACTAATAGAACTATTTAAGCTTAAAAGATATACAATAAGCAAGAAAGATAAAGATAAAATCGTGAATCCAGAGCAACAAAAACAAGCTTTGATACAACAATTACACGGATTACAAGCTTTAATTAATGCCGAGACTAATACCACGCTTAAGGGCGTTTTAGAGCAAGAAAAAGCTGAATGTCTACAAAAACTCTTAGCCTTAGCTCCACAACACACCAAACTCCCAAGCTCCACACAAGATCAAACAACTACCACAAACACCCTAGAACAGCAACCAACAACATCACCTACAACCACAGAAACCCCCATACGACCCACGCAACAACCCATAACAACCGAAGTCATTACCCAAAGTGCCGCTACAATCCCCAACGCCATTGCTGAGAAGTATGTAGCCTTCCACAACGATGTGAACTCTGTATCTCTAGGTAAGCTAGGCACATTAGAAGCGAACTTGCTCTTTGCCATCTTCCACAAGCTCAAAGACAAACAAGATGAGCTCTTGGTGGTTGATCTTGATGAGATTAAAAAAATGACCCATGCGGTTAAGATCAGCCACAGCGATCTAAGCGGTGTTGTCAAAAGACTTTGGAAAAACATTAGCAACGCTAACTTTTGGATACTCTTGCCTCAAAGAGATGAAAACTACATGCTTTTTAAAACCTTTGCTATCAACTATTACGACACCAAAAAAACCCAAGTTAAGAGCATGGAAATCCAAGTGAATATGCCCTACTTTGGCTATTTACTCAACTATCTAAATGGCAACTTCACTTCCTTTGAGCTCCTAGAGTTTCAAAACATCAGCGGTAAGTATGCCAAGACACTTTATAGACTGCTCAAACAATGGAAAAATATAGGTGTACCTCCTAAAATGGAATGGGAAAAGTTTAGGGAGTTGATGGGGATACCCAAAAAAATTAAACTGATCCGTGTGATTGAATATGAGATTCTCAAACCCGCCCTCAAAGAACTCAACAAACTCCCCCACTTCAAAAACCTCTGCTATGAGAAACTAAAAACAAAAGGCATGGGCAATCGCATCACCCATATCCAATTCTATTTTCAACCCATTACTAAAACCAGCAAGGACAGAGAACGAGCTAAAAGAGATTTAAGAACCATTGCGTGGGAGATTAGAAGCAAGAAGGCGGTTAAACAACTCAAAAAATCTATGGAGCAAGCAAAACAAACCAAGCTAGACAATGAAATGCTAGAAGTCATAGATATGGCCTTTTACAAACCCCAAGACCCCAGTGTTGTTCTTGTGGTTGATGGCATACAGCCTGCCAAGGATGGCTATGAAATTTTAGTGAAATACTATAGAGAGGGCAAAGAGTTTCAGGCCAAAAGTGCTGTGTTGGCTAACAAAGAAACTTTCTTAACAGCTATGGCAAATGGAGGTTACAAAATCGTAAATTCACAAGCACCACAGATGCAACAGACACCACAGCAAACACCACAACCCAAAGAAGTCAAAATAGAGTTGCAAACAGACAAAAATGGCTTTAAAACTTTTCAAGGTTTGACAATGCCTAACACACCTAATCAAGCACCACAGCCAAACCAACCACAAGCTCTAAACCCCAACAATGACCTAACAGAATACATAGGCAGAAACCTTTACATGAGCAACAATGGTGTGCCTGCTGTTCTTAAGATTAAAGACATTACATACACTGAGACTAACAAGCTTAGAGTGGATATTCAAGACATAGACAAACCCCATAAGATTCTAAACCCCTTCATTTTAGATAATGTCAAGCACTTTAAGAGTTGGTTTAAAAAATATGCGGAGTGAGCCAAGAGCGTAGAAACACCTGGCAACGCACTACTGACAACTCGAACAACCTCTAAGTATAAGCTACTAATCATAAAAATAAAAGTAAATAAATCTTTCACCACCAAATAACCAAATACAGCATAAAACCCCCTGCTAAAATCGCCCACAACGGCAACTCAAACCAAAACCTCTATCCTTACACACCTAAAGCAATCCTAGAGCGTTTTAACTTGATACCCTGAAGCCCCACGGCGTTTGAGTGGCAAATTACAAGCGAACTTGTGAGCGCACCATTTCAGGGTTGGATAATTTGCTAGTTGGATAATTTGCTATTTTATAGGACATTCGCAAGCTAATTTTGGATAAGTTTACTCTGCGAGGCTATTCTATGTGCAAAAAAAGGTTAGTTTCTGTGGGCTGTGCCTCACACATTGCATAAAGGTCTCCTGTGGTTCACCAAAGATAACCCGGGTCGAACTCCACCGGTGTTTCATCGCCTGCACTCTTAAGGCTATTAGCTCGCTGTCATTGTCTGCCACTTCGGGCGGGTATTTGAAAGTTTACGCCTGTTTGGGCGGGAAATTCAAGCAAGTCCAAAAATCAATTCTAGTTCTCGCTTCCCTATCGCCTTAGAGCGGTTGATGGCTTTTGACACCTCGCTCTCTAACCTTCCTACTTCCGCTACCGCTTTAGCCTTTTGCTCCCAAACATGATTAAGCCTTTTTTGCAACTCTCTTTCAGTCATAGCGGCTAAAGGTTTTGTTGGCTTCTTGCCTGCTGAAACACTAACGGGCTGTGTGAATCATTGCACCCTTCAAGGTGATACCCAACCCAAAAAGTATGATGTGGTGTGTCCGCATAGGTTTAAACCCCATAGTGCATGGCAACAATCCAAGCAAGGCCTATAGCCACGAAGGGCAACACAAAGTTAAGGACACGCTCAAAGAACGCCCATGTCGTGTTGCCCGCAATAATCCCATAGGCAATCCACAAAGTCCCTATGATGAGAAAGCCCGTGTTTGAAGTCGTCCAAAAAAGGCGGCTCGCGCTATGGTAACAAAGAAGCCCAATCACACCAGCTACTAGCCACACTCCCCCTATGATGAATTTTTGCGCCATTTGTGTCATTGCAACCCCCCTACTCTTGACCTGTTTGAACTTCATCGCCGCTAGGGTCGTAGGGCAAATCAATGTCGCCAATCATCCCTGTTTGTCTAGGTTTGGCAATGGCTTGAGCGAAGTTGGCGGCTTCTTGTTCCTCCTCATCGGGGGTATAGCCAATGGCGCAAATGTCCTTAATCTCGTCTAAGTAGTTTCTAGCCAAGAATTTAGACACTTTTTCCTTGTGTGCGTCCCAAAGCTCTTTTTCGTGTTTGATTTTGTTGATGACGAACGCGCCGATCTGGTTATAGACAATTTGGGTCTGCTTTTCATCGCCGCTGGTGTAGAGGTTTGCAAAAATGCCCTCCGTGCGTGATTTCTTTTTCTGTCCTGTAACTTTGTTGGTGTAGGGGGCTAAGTAGTCGCTGTCCTTAGAGATTTTATAAAGCCCCCGGGGACAAAACTCCCATTGCGTGCCTGTGTTAAAAGCGTGGCGTTGGGTCTAAACTCAATGAGCTCTAAGCTCTCCAAGATTTTTTGCAAATCCATTTCCTCACCTTTAGCCGCTCTATCCATAAAGGCTTTATCCAACATCGCGCCTTTGACGTAGTAGCGTTCTGTGCGCCCGTATTCATCGGGTTCTATCTCTTGCACCTTTTACCTTGACTTCATTTAACTTATGCTTGATAAGTAGTGAGATTTGGTTGTGCGGAGCAAGGGCTAAAAGCAAAGGTTGGTGGGTGGCGCTAGGTGTTAGAGGTTGCCAAATTGCCGATTATCGTTGAAAAGGAAGTGCGGTTTTTCAAAAGTGGCAAAGCCCGTTCGTTCGCCGTGTTTTGCAGGGTGGGTGCGTCTTAGCACATCTTCCATTAAAACCCAAAACCCGCCATCGCTGACCTAATCGCCACCACCCACCACAAGTCTATGAGCTCCCGTTCATCACCCAGTCGCAAACATTTATCACGCCCGCGCTCCGATCTAAAGACCCGCCAAAGCCCTTGCGCTATGAACCCCCTTTTAGCTGACTAGCCAATGCCACGCCCAACCCACTTATAGCTATGAGCCCTTGCACTCACCCGTTTTGAAGACCCGTGCGCGCCACTGATGTTAACCTTTTGGGTTTAATGGCGGTCGCTGATGTGTGGCAGATCGGGTGTGGTGTCCCTTGAGATGAGAGGGGGCTAATAGCTCTTGCGTTGGGTTTGTTGGGTCAAGCGGCGCGGGAGTTTTTAAGCAAAGGTATTGGGTGTTTAAAGTCTGTCCCTTGACACATTAGCTCTTAGCTCTTGTCCTCCCAAAACCCTCTAGCCTCTTGCACGATTTGCACAAACGCCTCTACCCTTGTTGGTGTCGCTCCCAAAGACCCGCTCCTCTAGGGCAAAAGGCAAAAGGACTGGAGAAAGAAAATGAGTGTGTAAAAGCCTTCGCACGCATAGAAATAGGTTTGCTCCATCCATTTGGCAAGGGCGTTTGCAAGCAGTTTGGTGTTGCCCGTGAAGTGGCGGGTTAAAAGGGCGTTGATCTGTTGGTAGGTCTGGGGCTTTAGGGCTTTGGCTTTTTCTTGTAGGCTCTGCTGGTATTCTAGGGTTTGGTAGCTTTGGTGAAGGCTTGCCTCTATCTCCTCGTTTTGCGCCTTGAGCTGTTGGATTTGCTCTTGCACTTTTTGCCGTTGTTGTTGCAACTTGGTGATTTTTGTTCGAACACGCCCGCATATTGTCGTTGCAGACTGGCCGTTGATGCCTTCCAAATGCGTGGCGGTCGGGGCGTTGTCTGTCATCTGCGGGGGGTTACACTTGTTGGGTGTCCCCTTGGCTATTAGCCTCTGCACTGAGAGAGTGGGTTACACTTTGCGTAGTTGTTTGGGTGTCAGTGGTTACAAGTTTGGAGCACCTCTAAATCTCCTTAGCACACAGAAATGATGCCTTTAAGCCCATCGTTAGACTAGCCCATGTGTCTTTGCTGTCTCTCTTGGGTGCTGGGGGTGTGTCGGGCAACTAACTCCAAAAGCTTTTGGGCTTGATTGGGGGTCGCCCTGTGCGTAAGTTTTGGGTGATTGTATTGCGCGCTCCTCATCCTCATCATGCCGCCGTCTTATTGCCAATCGCTCAAGGCACTCAAAGGTTTTGGGGGTTTCTTGCTACCTGACACACGCGTCCTTTCATATATAGTTGAAACCCGAAGTGTCCCACAACCCATGCCAGATTAGCACACCCAACAACCCCCCAAAGCTATTAGCCTTTGTTTCATGTTCTTAGAGCCACCTAGATTCTAGCTATTAGCCCTTGTTCTGCAAAGATGATGAGCCGTTCTAGCTCGCCCTTGTGTGGTACCGTAGCGTTGCGTGCGCTTCCAGTCAGAGTCTCTGATCTGCTTGGGATATGTCGGTTTTTGTGCCACATCGCGTGGATGTGTCGGTTTTTTCGCGTTTTTTCGCCATATTCCCCCCCGCTCTTAGCCCTTTTTTTGTTTAAGGTTTCTTGTCCCTAAAAAAAATCCCTAAAAAAACCGCTTGAGTGCCTTTGAATACGGGGCTAAAAGCCATAAAAAACCGCTTTAAGGTTAGGGCTTAAGGTTAGGGGACATCTTGTGCGGTCTTATCACCCAATCCCGTCTATCTGTGGTAGGCACAACCTCAATACGCAAGTGCTCCATCAACACATCTAGGAAAAGCTGGTTTTTGAAGTTGCTTTTAATCTCAACGGCTTGTCTAGGGGTGTAAAACTCAGGGATGTCAAGCTCTTGCATCACCCCCTCTAAGCTCCGTCCAAACCAGCCGTATTTTCCATATCGTGGCTTATCTTTGAGCACAGATTGCAAAATCGCAACCACAGCCGCGCGGTGTTTTAGTTTGACTTGTTTGAGAGTGGTAAAGCCGTTGTGATAGTGTCGCCTGTCAATGGGAGTGCCCTTTTGCACGAAGTCCAAATACTCCTTAGATAGCCAAACTTCTAGCTGTGTGTCTTTGCTGATGACATCGCTCACAATCGCCCAACCATCAATCCGCGCGTGCTGTAAGTCCTCTAGCCCCCGTTCTAGGAACTTGTAGTGGTTAGGCGCACAACCCCCAAAGATTAATCGCGTCAAGACATACCGCGTTGTGGTGATTTTGAGTTGCCCGCTCTTTGGCTCAAAGCCCTTGAATTTCTCCTCACAGCTCAAGGCTAATAGGCATTCTAAGATTGTCTTGTGCGACATCCTCAAAAGCGTTTGCGTGAGCTTATAGTTGCGTTTTCTCCATTGAATTGTTCTTGGCAACTTGTGATCTAAATCGCTTTGTTTGCCTCTTTTTTGCTCACTAATGGGCGCGAATAGGGAAGTAGCACACTCCGCCACGCTGGTGGTAAAAAACTCTTTGGGGGGTTTAAACTTGACACTCTTTTGCGTTCGTCGCCCTTGCGATGCTTCCAATGCTCTGGTTATGTTATCCATCACCCTATCTGTTGCCATTTTCACACACTCCTCAACATTCCTGTGCTATAATCTCGTGCTTTTAGTTCTTAAAAAGGAAGGTCATCTTCGGGGATGACCTCCTCCTTAACGACATCTAAAACTCCATATCCCAAACGGGTAAAATACAAAGGCGTGGTGTTTTTCCCTAAGTTTTGTTTGCTGAAGTTCAGTCTAAGAAGGTTCTTTTGGCTTGCCATATACTCTAGCTGTTGGATCACGCTTTGCGGGTTTTCTGTGTTTTGCAAGATAACCTCTAAATTCTCTCTGTCCTCCTCCTCAAAAGTCGCCATTTCCTCTTTGTCCTTAGAGAGATTGCTTTTCTTTTGGAGTGTTACAGAGCTCATCGTCAAGTGGTAGCGGACATTATCTACTAGAGCACTCGCCCCTCTTGCACTCACACTCTCATTCTTGTAGTTCATCGCGCCCATTTTGCTAGAGTGGTGGATCATCAAAATGCCAACATTAGCCGAGCGCGCTAAATCTCCCAAAAGACCTACTAAAAGCACCATCTCTTTGTTAGAATTTTCATCAAGGGTGTGGAAGCGACTAAGGGTGTCTAAGATGACAAGCTTAATGTCTAAGTCATACTTATGGCGTTTCTCCTTAATCAATGTTTCTAGGGCGCGTGCTAGCCCCGTGTTCTTAACGCGGTTGCCCTCTGCGATGAGAAACTTTGCCTCTCTCCTAAACCCCGCCACAACATCAATGGGAATAAAGTTATGATCTAGACTCTTTGCCACAGGGTTGGTGTTGGTGATGAAGCCCTGATCTATCCTATGCTGTAAAATGCGCCACACCCGATAATCAATCACATCTTTATCGTCCTCGTTACTCAAGTAGAGCACACCCCCGCGTGATTGCACCAAACCATTGAGACTAGGGAGCGTGTGCGTGGTGTCTGCCATACTCATCGCTATTGCTAAAGCCAAAAAGCTTTTGCCACTCCCCCCGCTTGAGCTGAGTAACCCGCAAGTGCCCCTTTTGAAGCCTTGTAACAAGAACTCAGGATCAGGGAGCTCATCCATTGCACAAAGCTTAGAAGCCAGCATGCCACGCACCCTAAACGCGTTTTCCCACGCACTAAACGAAACTTCCTCCTCAAACTGACCTACCGGTGTGCCAATAGGCGTGTTGAAAACTATCTCTTGGACTTCCTCCCATGTTTTGCCGTCAAACCTAGCCTCGTCCTCTTTGGGCGCGATGGGCTCAATGCGATTAAGATGTTTTAGGCAATGCCATTCCTTTAAATCCTCCTCGCTCAAGGAAACGCGTTTTACCTCATCTTTCCAGTTATTTTTTCTCATCTTAAGAAACTCCTTTCATTTCGTTCGATTTACCCCAAAACTATACCATACTTTTACTAAAAAATCACCAAACTTATTAGCAAAATCTATTTAAAAATTTGGATAAAAAAAGCCCTAAAAAGCGCGGGTTTGTATTTTTAATGGCGTAAAAGTTTGGTAGTAGCTTTTAAAAGTATGACACACACGCGTAAAAGTATGTCCCACAAATAGGGCACTCCGCAAATTTTCAAGGTCGCATTATAGGAACGCGCGCGCGTAATTACACTAAGCACTGCGTGCTACACCATGCGCGTGTAGCTACACGCACTTTCAGTGCTATCGCCTAATCGCTGACGCTAGGCGAGTCTGAGTGCTAGCACACGCTCAGTGCTCCGCGCGCGGGAAAAAGAGAAAATACCCCCTAAACCCCCAAACCTCAAACAAAAAAAACCTCCACTCCACATAGATACACCTAGGCTAAGTGAAACTAAGTGGAATGGAGGATTTTTTTACAAGACAACAAGGCTAAAAGCCACACAGAGACTCTGCAACACCCGAAGACTCTCGAATCTTGCAAGACACATGGATTCTCAACCAACCAGCGTTTTCTTGCCAAAAGACGAGGAGAAGCTTTTAGCCCTTGTTCTGTGTTCTCAAAATTAGACTTTGGCATGTCAATCGTGGCTTGAGAGAAACAATGGCGTTTTTAGCCTCGTAGAAGCCTCGTTAAACGAAAAGATGAGGGGGGGGTGCTTGTCGGGTATTCTTTTGGGGGTCAAAGCGATTGTAGGGCATTTTAGGCTGATAAAAACGCTATGTGCCGTATTCTGGGCGGTTGGCAAGGGTTAGGGACGGGGCAAACACACCACTAAAAGCCGATGTTGTGGGACTTTGTGGGATTTTGCCTACTGGGTGTTGTTGGGGTTGGCGGATCTGCGTGCTGTTTTTGGGCTTGTATTGGCAAGGGTTTTGAGCGGTAAAACTGCCACTTTTTAAGCTTGAATTTTGGCAATCCCTATTTGGCAATCCCTATTTTGTGAATGGTGCGGTTTAAGTTTTTTCTTAAGGTTAGGGGCTAAATCCCGTTAGAAGTGGGGCTATGAGACTTGTGTTCCTCTATGGTGCTGTGAGTGGGGGGGTGGCAAGGGGCTAAGGTTTTGGCTGACATCTAGCTAAAAAAGGGCTAGTAGCTTTGGGTTTGGTTTGGGTTAAGGGGGGGTTAAGGTGAGTTGGGCTAAGAGTGGAGGATGGCACACAAATTAGGGGACTTATCTTTGCTTCAAAGAGAGCAACTTTTTAGAACCTTGCGTGTCACACTCACGCACCACAGCAATGCTATAGAGGGCTTGAGTTTGCAATTAGGCGAAACTAAGCAACTTTTAGACAAAGGCTTAACCGCACCTAACAAACCCTTGCACGAACAGCTGATTATTTTGGGTTTTGCTAATGCCTATGATCTAGTGGTGCGTGAGGCTAGCAACAAGGACATGCTTTTAACCACAGATTTTATTAAGGATTTGCACTATCTGTTGTTTAAGACCGCTTTAGAGATCACACCACAATTTATTTCTAAGCCGATTGGCACTTATCGCACAACTGAAGTTAGTATTGCGGGTGCAAAGTTTAATACTACTCCTCCTCATCTTGTTTCTCAAAAGCTAGAAAGCTTATTGTTTCAATACCCAAGCAATGCCCTTAACCTAACCCAAATTGCGATGTTTCACGCCCAATACGAGCGTATCCACCCTTTCATTGACGGCAATGGGCGCACGGGTCGGTTGATTGTAGCATTTCAAGCGATCCAAAACGACTTAGTCCCGCCCTTGATTGTGAATGGCCAGCGAGCGGAGTATTTGAGCTTTTTGGAAAGCTGTCAAGTAGAGGGCGATTGTGGTGGATTTGCCCGTTTTTTAGAGCGTTGCCAAGAACAAAGCTTAGAGCATGTGAAACAAAACACTTTAAGCACTAGCATGCGCATGTGAAGCGAAGCTAATTTTCAAAACTTTAACCCCACTGCTAATTGGGTTAAAGGTGTGCGAAGGGGGAAGTTCTTAATCCCAATGCCACTTTGAGCGAATCTATGCCACTAGCCACTTTTTCGCTAAGACTTGGGAGTGGTGGGGGCACTAACCCTTTGATGTATAGAATTTTTTCTAGGGAACGCATTCTTTGCGTATAGCTTTGTTTGCTCCAATCAGGGCTTTGCAAGAAGTTGTAAAATTGTGCGCGTGGGGTAAAGGTTATCCGTGTATTGCCATTTTCGTAGTCGTTATAAAGCAATATGGCCTCTTTCTTTTTCAAGCGTTCTAAAAGATATTCATTGGTTAGCCCTAGAGCATTAAGCCACCTGCTATTAAAGATGATGGTGTTATCCACTTTCATGGAGCAGTTAGGGTTGGAACAATAGGCATTGAAACTATCCATCAGTCCTTTAAAAAGCATCTCATCTTTGCTTTTAAGTGGGCGGTAATGGTATTTGCCCTTTTTGTTCTCAAGGCGAAAGCAGATGGTGCTTTTGTGGTGGCTAGGATCAATGCTTTTATTGTTAGGCTCGGATGTGAGAAACATGAGCCCTTGATCTGCCTTGACAAGAGCAAGAGGTGGCATTTGAAACTCTTCGCTAATGTTTATCCCGTGTTCTTTTTTGACAAAGCTTATCAAAAGCCTAGAGAAAGCCCCGATTGAGTCGCCGGCCTCGTTTTTGAAGTTGTAAAGTCCTAAAAGACACGCTAGGCGCATGAATGTATTTTCTGTCTTAGAGGCTGTGGAGTTGGTTAAAAGGTCGGTCGTTTCAAATATCTCGGCCACGACTCTCAAAGAGTCTTCTTGTTCCTCGTGTCTGTCTAGCTCAATCATGTTCTTACCTCCAGTTTGTTTTTTATAGTTTCCATTGACCTGCGCGATGCTTATATTGTTCCAAAAAACTCTCTATCCTCTTTCTCTCTACTGCCTGTGCTTCTTTAGCCAGTTGGACTAATTGCTGTGTATTCTCTGCACGCATAGCCCGCATGTAGGTATCTTTCACTTCTTTGGTGATCACAAAGGGCATTAAATTGTGCTCTAGCACGCTATAAAATATTAAAGAACGCCCCGTGCGCCCATTCCCATCACTAAAAGGGTGAATGCGTTCAAATTTAATATGGGCATCCATGATAATGGCAAGCTTGTGATCATCACTCTGTGAGAGATTAAGCTGATAAGCAAGGTTATCACACCAGTCTTTGAGCGTCATGGGAATTTTATAAGGTTTTTCTGTTTCAAAATCTGCACCCAACACGACATTTTGAATGGTCTTAAACTTTCCGTGGTTGTCAATAAGATGTTGCATGAGAATGGCGTGAATTTTCTTAATCAACTCATTGTCTATGGGTGTCTTATTTTCTAGGCTCTCAAGCAAGAATGGCATGAGTTGTTGGTAGTTCTTCACCTCATAGTATTCTCTTTCCCTCATCGCTTTGGGAATAAAGCCTTCTACTAAAATGCTTGCTGTTTCATTCTGCGTGAGAGAATTGCCCTCAATGGCTGTGCTGTGGTGCGCCATTCTAATGGTAAGATCAAGCAAATACTCTGCATTGGAAAAAACTTGTTTGTAATCCATTGTTGCCCTACATTTTCCTTTGCAATTTGCGTTCTGTGTCGGCAATGTGTTTGTTGTAGGCACTCTTGCCCTCACTTAAATGTTCCTCCCGTGTGCGCTTAATGCGGTCTTTTTGCTCGCGTGCGCTGGTTTCATTACCCAAGTTGCTTTGAACCGCACCCTCTAGCACACCGCCGATGAATTGCGCGATAGGAGAACTCAAGTGGTGGCCGTGTGATTTGAATGCACCCGCTGCTGCTTTTAATCCCATGCTAGTCGCTTTTTGTATGCAAACTATAACCGGGAAAATATTGGGATTAAAGTATAGCAAGAATTGGTTATTTATTGCTATGTTTTTTTATTTTACTATGGTGGTGAATCGCCCACCCGCTAAAGACGGGGTGGGCTTCTCGCTTCAACAACCCACAGCTAGCAGTATCTAGTATAGAGGAAAATAATTTTAGGATTTATCTGTTAAATTTAACGCAGTTATAATAAAAATTGTGCCCGATTTGTTATATTTTTAAGTATATTTTTTCTCCACAAAGCACACCAAAAACCCTAATCAATGCCTTGCAAAAACAAGTATAAATGCCTATTTATAGGGCTTTTATGGCTATTGCTTAAATCTTTTTTGATTTTTATTTTTAATTATTTTATTTAATTAAAACACTTAAATAATTTATTAATTTTTAATATTATTTTAATTAAATAATTTTATTAATTAATTTGTGCTATAATGCACCTGTATCACAATCAAGGGAGCTCACCATGTTTGACATCACTTCTACAGAGGACATTACAAGCTATGCCTTACGCTTGCAAGAGATTAAAGAAAAAATGAAAAAAGCAGGCTTGCTAGGGTTGTTTGAAGAGGCTTTGGAGATTCAAGAGGGTTTTAAGCACCTTTTAGCCTTGTCTAACAAAAACAAAAAAATGTTGATAGCAGAGATTGAGGGCAAAAGACCTGTAGGCAGACCTAGAAAGGTGTTGCTAGGGGCTACAACAGCCACACACACAAGAGTGGTGCAACAAGCACAAAGGGAACAAGAGGCTACACAGATTAACCAAACCGACACAGCCACACAAGAGAAAGACACACAAGGGGGGCAAGGGGGGGCAAAGAATGAAGTCAGCCCACAATCTCAAGGGCAAGACACGCAAGCTCTACAAATCCCACAAAGCACTACACAAGACACACAAACAGAGCAACAGCAAAAAACTAGGCACTTCTAAGCCCTCTAGCCCAAAAGAGCCTCAAAAGGCAAGGGGTAGAAAGCCTAAGAAGGGATAGTTAAGACACAAGCACAGCAAAACCAAACAACAAACCAAGTCCAAAAGGCTGATGGCAAAAAAGAAGATTAGAAAATGGAGCTAGAAAAATGTTAGACCTAGAAACCCTGCTATCTCTAAAGCGTTTGGGCCCTTATAATGGAGATTTACAAGCCCATTTAGACAATCTAAAGCTCATCGGCAAATACACGCCTAAAATCGCCCTTGTAGAGATTGCCTTGCGTAATTCTTTAGACCATTTACTGAGTGCCAAAGACACAGAATGGATCAACAACTCCACAGACCCCCGTGTGATCCAAATGCGCACAGAAACACTTAAGGCATGCAAGGCAACCACTCTTAATCACGATAGCCATCTCTCTAAAATGACTTTAGGCATGGTGATTTATCTCATTAGGCAAGAAAAGCTTTTGGCACACATTTTGGATGCCACAAAAATAGAACTCCAAAGCTATGACCCTAGCAACAAGAAAAGACATTTCATCAATGGCAGAAAAAGCCACTTAAACCACTACCACAAAGCTGAAGCCGTTTTAAGTTTGTTTCATATCCTACGCAACCGCTGTTACCACTGGGAGAACATCACAAAGGTAAGGGTAGGCAAGAACGGACAGACCTACCCAAGATTGACAACGAAAATCCTAGACAACTTCATAGGCATACACCCAAGCAAGATTGAAAAATTCTTAGAAGACTTATTGAGGGCTTTTGGTGAGGATTTACTAAGATATGCCAACCACTAAGAGTGGTTAGTGAGCGAAAGTCCGCTCTCCGAATTGTCCGCTCATTCTAGCACAAGGCAACTAAAAATCCGCTTTAAACTTCTTGGCAGAAATCTCACTCTGGCAAATATGCCGCATTTTGTTTTGACGGCGATTCACTCTCTCTTGGCATAAACACACCCTTATAGGTGGCATTCTAGCATAACCAAAACTTCTAAGACACTTTGCTATAATATTCCTTCTTAGTCAAAAAACACAATCAAGCAAGAAAGATTGCCATGCAAGAAAACGACCTACTAGAGGACATTAAAACTCAATTTGGGACAATCCTAGCGGTGCGTCCCCTAGCAATCAGCCACGACAAAGAGCTTTTGCAATTTTTGTTAGAAACTTCAAAATTTAAAGAGGAATACCAATCGCGATTCTTTGAGGAAGTGGGGCGTAGCCTTGTTTTTAAGAAAGAGGCTTTTTTAGAATTTTTGGATTTAAAGCTACTCAATGCGAGTTTTACGGCGTTTTCTAACAAAATAGGTTTAGGCTATCCTAACAAGAGATTTTTAAAAAACACCGATCAGGTTGTCCTCAACTTCCCCTTTAAAGACGGGGTGCTCAAAGGTGGGCAAAGCAAAGATGAGGATAAAAGCACGGAGCTTTTCTTTAACAATGTCCTAGCCAAAAGCGAAATCGATGTCTTATTCAGCCCAAAGGCATTAAAAAACTTTAGCATGGTGGGTGCAAGTGATGTGAGCCTAGAGGACACACTCAAAGGCAATCCAAACCTACTCATTAAAGGCAATAGTCTCATTGCCCTACACACACTCAAAAAACGCAAAGACATTTACGGCAAGGTGAAGTTGATTTATATCGATCCGCCTTACAACACCGGCAACGATAGCTTTGGCTACAACGATCGCTTTAACCATTCCACTTGGCTTACCTTCATGAAAAACCGCCTTGAGATCGCCAAAGAGTTTTTAAGAGAGGACGGGGTGATCTTTATCCAATGCGATGACAACGAGCAGGCGTATTTAAAGGTGCTTTGTGATGAGATTTTTGGGAGAGAGAATTTTGTGGGGAATATGATTTGGCTTAAGGGTAATGCCCAAAACGATGCCCACGCTTTGCAAAAAAATCACGAATACATTTTATGTTATGCAAAAAGCATAGAATCTAGACCCATTAGAAAGATCGCAAGAGAGGAAAAAGTAAAAGCTTTTAAGGACGAAAAAACGGGTAAGTTTTACTATGAGGGAGCTGGGCTTACCACAGGCGGGGCAGGGGGGACATTAAACGCAAGACCTAATTTAGGTTTTAGTATTTATTACAACCCTATCACAAAAGATTTTTTTGCCAAAGATGACTACGATAAAGAATTGGCAAAAATCAGCAATAAGGAGGTAGAGGTTTATAAGAATGACACAAATCTTTTAAAAGAAGGCTATGAAATTATCAGACCTCCAAAAAAGGGTGCTGGACTTGGGCGCTGGACTTGGGCGCTGGACACATTTAACGCGAATAAACAAGATATTTGTATTCGCGAAAATAGCAATGAAAAGGGCGAAAAATACATTGTTGTTAAAAAAGAATGGCTAGACCCTAAGGAAGTGAAACAAGAGAGAGAGAAAGGGTATTACGCCTTAATCCCCAAAGAAAACCCGCCTAAAAGCTTTATAGATTTTGTAAGCAGTGCGACGGGGACCACAGAAGTAACAACTCTCTTTTCAAAAAAAGTCTTTAACAACCCCAAACCCGAATCCCTACTCAAACGCCTGATAGAAATTGCCACACAAGAGGGCGATTTAGTGATGGATTTTTTTGCCGGTAGTGGCACCACTTTAGCCGTGGCGCATAAAATGAAACGCCGTTGGGTGGGAGTGGAGCAAATGGATTACATAGAAAGCGTTACCAAAAAACGCCTTGAAAAAGTGATAGAGGGGGAGCAGGGGGGCGTTTCTAAGGCGTTAGAATGGGGGGGGGGGGGGGGGGGTGGTGTGGGGGGGGGGGGGGGGCGGGGGGGCGGCGCGAGGGGGTTTACGGGGCCAGCCGCGGGGGGAGGGGGGGTTCACGG
>NZ_VKGC01000023.1:0-22129 GCF_007280785.1 Helicobacter mehlei | reverse complement strand
GTGCAAACCTTTACAGACGCTCTTAAAAATTTGGTTTTAAATTACCATATCCCAAAAGAGTTATTGTCTGGGGTACCCTAAAGGGCAATGAGTTGCCATAGCTTTTGGGAGAAAAACCCTAGAGATTGAGCGTGGCTTGGATTCAAAATGCTACAATAGCACTAGCGGATTAGCCGCAAAAATCTTTTTTGGAGGACATGATGAAAAAGCATGTAGTGTTTTTTGAGGCTGTGGGTGGCACAGATAAGGGTAGAGACGGGCATAGACGCGACACCATGCCCATGATAGATTATCTAAAAAAACTTGGCTGGCAGGCTGAAGTGGTGCAACTCACCGATGAAATCTTAAAAGATAGCGGAAAAACACAGGGCATTTACGAATATGTGCAAAAGGTGGCAGATGCCTATGTTTCACGGGTCAATCCGGGCAATTTGAAAGAAGAGAAACTATATTTTGATCTCTTGCGCAAACTCTGCGACCATGGCGTGGTTGGCATGCCCCACCCAGATGCGATGATTGGTTATGGAGCAAAGGACGCGCTCACCAAACTCGCCGATACCGAGCTAGTGCCCGATGACACTTACGCCTATTATGACAAAGAGGAGGCAAAGCGCATCGGGGTAACTTGGGCGGACAAACACGATTTCAAAAAGACTTTCCCTAAAACCCTCGCTAAGGGCGAACGGGTGTTAAAACAAAACCGTGGCTCCACTGGTGAGGGCATTTGGCACGTGCAACTAGAAGAGCCTCTGCCTGCGGGAGTGAGTGAAGTCCCCCTAAATGCCAAAATTAAATGCATTGAAGCGGTGGATAACCATGTAGAACACCGTCAATTGGGCGAATTTATGGATTTTTGCGAAAAATACCTAGTTGGGGATAACGGCATGCTGGTGGATATGACCTTTTTACCCCGCATTAAAGAGGGCGAGATTCGCATTCTGATGCTCTACAAACACCCCATTTATGTGGTGCATAAAAAACCCGCTGAAGGGGCGGACGCATTTAGTGCCACTCTCTTTAGTGGGGCAAAGTACCGCTATGACAAGCCAGAGCAATGGGATGAGCTCGTGCATTACTTTTTAAGGCAACTCCCCCATATCCAAACCAAACTGGGCAATTATGACCTGCCCCTGATTTGGACAGCCGATTTCATTTTAGACACGGATGAACATGGCAAGGACAAATACATTCTAGGCGAAATCAATTGTTCTTGCGTGGGCTTTACCACCCCGGTAGAGTTTTTGGACAAAACCGCGCGCAAAGTGGCTAATACGATTATCGATATTCTTGAGGACAAACTAGGCTAATTTAGGTAAATTGGAGGGGTTGGTGCCTAAAAAGTAAGCTTGTATATTGATCTGTTTGTGGTAAAATGGACGAAACCTCCAATCATGATCTTAAAATAAGGGAAATTATGGCTAGCAATAGTATTTATGTTAAAAACCGCATACGGGGCAAAATCTCTTTGCACGAGAGGGGGCAGGGAAACTATCGAGTGCATTTTGAAACCAAAGATGTTGTGGTGCAGGCCAAATGCCCCATTGCAGATGTCGAAAATTGTCAAGTTGATGATGATATCACCATCATCCTTAAGGTCATATCTATGCTGATTCCTAATTTTAGCCAGCACCTAAAGCTAGACCCTATGGCTTTTACCGGACGGATTTTAACTATTAAACCCGACCGCAAGGAAGTTAATATGCAACGCATAGAGGTCCATCTAGATGATTGTAGCGTGGATTTTGTCTTAGATCAAGGCTCCATTGAGCTTTATCGCCTAGAAAATGGCAAGGAGCTTGTGCTTTTTTGCAAGCCCGAACACATCACCATTTACTAACCCCTCTTAGAGTTTAAAGGGTTTTGAGCTCCTCAGGAGATAGTTCTTCGTAGAAGCGTTCAACATCCAAATGCGCACCCAAATATTCGGCGATTTCCTTAGCGTCCTTGAGCGCATTTTCTAAACAGCTGGTCGCGCCCGGGGAGGGAGTCATGTTAAAGGTGATTCCCCGACCAGTAACGATTTTCTTTTCCCCTAATTCTAATTTTTTGCGGGTACGATCGAGCACTTGGGGGCGTACTTCCCCAAAACCATAGGCATACTGCAGATCGCCCAAGTAGAGTGAGGGGATGATCTTGCGCGCATCGTGTAAAAACTTGCGCTTGCCAAAGAAGGGCAATTCAAAGACCAAGTTTTTAAAGACATAGTTGCGGATGTCTCTTTCTGAGAAAAGATCATAGACAATCCCCATTACATCGGGGTTAAAGTCCATTTTGAAGAGCTCCCAACTCACACCCTTTAAGAGATTTTTATTACGCTCTAATTTAGGCATCGCAAAAGCTGTTGGTCCTAAGCGGGTCTTGCCTTTGATCCACACATCCGGGTCGCCATGCAAGGCTGCAAAGGGGAGTTTGGGGTTTTGCACGGTATAGACCTTACCACGCAACAAATTGCCGGGTACAAAGTAGAAACTCCCCGCTACAGGCAAACAACCCAGTTCCAAACCATAGCCCATAGACTGGGCTAGGGGCAAGGAATACGACCCAGCATCAACTAGGACAAACTTCCCATAGATTTCATCTCCCTCTGTAGAGATCACCGCCCATTCGTCATCCATGCACGACTCAATGCGGGACACTTTGAAGTTAAAAAAGACATGGTTTTCGGAGTGGATTTTCATGGCCTCTTGAACAAAATTCTCGCTCAATAACTCAAAGTTCATACCACACCAATATTTCTCAAAACCACTCCCAACAACATTTTCGGGGCGATCTAGGCCTTGTTCGCCCAAAATCACCTTGGGTTCAATTTGCTTGATCTTGGCTTTATCAAAAAAAGTGAGACCAGGGTAAATTTCTTGAAATTCTTCATGCCTTTTGGTTATGAAGGCGCATTCCTTATCACCCACCCCAATTGCCATCTTCTGCATTTCAAAGATAACCGTATTTTGTAGGTTTTTGTTGAGGGCGTAATTTTTGAGCTTTTCAGCTGCAAGCCTAACTTTCTTGGCTTTTTGGGCGGTGTAATTGGTTTCAATCGCACCGTCATGGATAGTTTGGGAGTTGGCTTTGGCATTCGAGCTCACCTTAGCCAAACCACCTCTTCTCTCCACCAAAGCGATTTTTTTTAGGTCTGTATATTGGCTCAACGTCCAAAGTAGGGCACAACCAGACACCCCGCCCCCCACAATCACCACATCAAAATCCCGCTTCATGTAAGTCCTTTATTTGAATTAAAAAGCCCGATCTTAGCATATTATATTTAGCATAATCAATACACCACCAGCTTTAAGCTATAATCATAAAGATCGGACATCGCCTTGACCCGATCGATTAGGAGTTTGGAATGTGCAAACATGTCCTTGTGTTCTTTGCCCAGTCTTAAAGTTGTGATCACTGCTTTACCAATGTTGTAAATGTGGGTCTTTTTGCGGTGCTTGGGCACAGAGATTGCCCAAATATTATGCGCCACGATGGCTTTTCTGTGGCGCGTACCCAGATAGAGCATGATATGCCCTTTGAGCCAAAGAATGGTCGCAAAGGGGGTGGCGTGTTTGATGATGTAGGCTTCTTTTTTATGTGCAGACATGTGGCTAAGGTCGATGGCATTTTTGGCATACTGCACTTGGGCTAGAGAGTTCCGGGGTAATAAAATCCCAAAACTAGCAAAGCTATCCCGCGTGAAAGCCGAACAATCACGGTCTTGATGCGCTCCCCCCCAGCCGTATTTTTGCCCTAGCATGGTGTCTATGATGGTCGCCATAGTCTTTTGGGTGAGCGGACGGGGAAAGGGGGTAAAATCTTTGGGATTGACAAAAGCCGGGCTCAGATACGCATAACCCTCTTGATCTTGTTTGTAGATATAGACCTGCCTAGAAGTATTGGGGATTTTTAAGAAAATCTCACCCATGTGCGCTGTTGCTAGATAGTTCCTGCGTTGATCATAGAGGGCTATTTTGTCGCGTAAAGGGGTGAGGTATTCTTTAAAACGCATCACTTGCTGGATCATTTGGGGTTTGATGGGAGCAATGTCTTCCACACGCACCCAGCCAAAAACAAAACTGCTTTGGATATGGGCGTAAGTGCGTTCCTTGTTGTAGTGGGTGATGAGCACGGGTGTACCGGCAAAAATAAAGGAATTTTGCCAGCGATCAAAGGGGTAACCATCTTTGGTGCGGTAATAAGGCTCATCAGTAGGCACAGCGCGTACGCTGGTATCGGCTAAAATGACTGCTTTAAGGGCGGTGCTGGGGTAGTGGGGGATGTCCATACTTTCATAGAGAGCTTGCATGCGTACGGGGTCATTGGGCTTGCCATCTTTGCCAAAACCCAAAGCACTGAAAGTATCCAGCATCCAAAAAACTTCATGAGTATCCATCACGGGCATATCCACCCAAGGGGCATACCATTGCTCCAAATACGCTTTTTTGAGTTTGGCTTTAGAGGGAATGGGTAGGGCGTGTTTGGGGAGGTAATAGGTCGCTTTTTGGGGGAGTCTGATTAAATCCAATAAAACCCCATCATGGGCCAATGCTCCTGCTAAAAATACCACAAGAAGGAGCAAAACTTTAGGCATGGCAATGCTTTAAGAGTTCTTGAACTCCCTGAGTGATGAGCCCATAGACCTGCTCTAAATCTTTCTCTTGGGTGAAGGTGTAAGGATCGGGGATGTCTATTCCGCCTAGTCCAAAGTCCCCTAATTTGTAAATGTGGGGGTGGGTGATGCCCAGCGTGCCTAGAGATTTGACATTGCTTGTATCCATGGCAATGATCCAATCATGACGGGTGGCTAAGGTTTGGGTAATGGGTTTGCTTTTAAAGGGAGTTAAATCAATGCCATGCCTTTTGGCTAGGGCAATGATGGGTGGGTGGGCATGTTCGCCCTCATGGTAGTTAGAAATACCCGCCCCATCGACTTTTAAATTTAATTGTTGCTTTTGGATCAGCTCAAGTGCAATACCCCGTGCCAACATGGAACGGCAGATATTGCCCAAACATAAAAATAAGAGGCTTTGGGGTTTCATATACGCAAGTAGCTTCTGAGCAAACGCCCATATTGGGGGCTACGCAATTTTTTAATGGCACTGCTCTCAATTTGGCGTACCCGCTCGCGCGTAACATTGAGCTCTTTGCCAATCTCTTCTAGCGTGCGATCGCTCTCGTCTTCAAGCAAACCAAAGCGCATACGGATCACGGATTTTTCGCGTTCGTTGAGTTGATCGAGCACCCCATCAATCTGGGCTTTTAAGTCCTCACGCATGATATGTTCCATCGAGCCGACCACATTTTTATCTTCCACAAAGTCCCCAAATTTGCCATCATCATCGTTGCCCACCGGCGACTCGAGGCTAATAGGCTCTTTAGTGATTTTGATCACATTTTTGACCTTATCTAAAGGCAAACCCACCTCCTTGGCCACCAAATCTAAATCTGGCTCCTTGCCATTTTCTTGCATGCACTTGCGCATGACCTTGTTGATGCGGTTGATGGTGTCGATCATGTGGATGGGGATGCGAATAGTGCGGGCTTGATCGGCGATTGCACGGCTAATGGCTTGTTTGATCCACCAAGTGGCGTAAGTGGAAAACTTGTAATTTTTTTCATGTTCAAACTTATCCACCGCCTTCATCAAACCAATATTACCCTCTTGGATCAAGTCCAAAAAGGGCAACCCACGGGAGGTGTAGCGTTTGGCGATGCTCACCACAAGGCGTAAGTTGGAGCGTGCCATTTTGTTTTTGGCTTTATCTGAAATGAGCTTGCCCCGCTTGATTTGCTCTAAAATCTCCTTGAGTTTGCTAGGTTCTAAATCAAAGCCATCTTCGCTCGCCTCCTTAGTTTGGAAGAGCTTTTTAATCTCCATGTAAATGCTGATCATGGTTGCCTCTGGGACCATGCTAGCAATCTCCTCCTTGCTCATGGTGGTGATGGTCTTTAAAATGTTTCTGTGGTTCTCAATAAGGCTTTCATTGAACAAAGACAGCTTGTATTCGAGGCGTTTGAGTTCCTTTTCAAACCCATCCCCACTTTTAAGTGAAGTTTCCATTGCTTTGACCAATTCGCTGATGAGCTTGCTTGTGGGTCCTAGGTCGTAGAGCTTTTCTTTCAACACACGGCGTTTATAGGCCAAAGTCAAGGCGTATAAAAGCTCGTCCTCTTGAGAAGTGGGCGGAGTGTTGAGCGATTTGAGCCAATCTTTTTTGGCCTTATCTAGGGCTTTAAAGCTCTCCAAGACTTTTTCAACACGATTTTTATCCTTCTCGGAGAGATTTTTTTTCACCTCCAAGCCTTCCTCATCTTCGCCCTCCTCCATCTCAACTTCCTCGTCTTTCTTGGTCGCACTCTCCTCGTCATCGAAGTTTCTAAACAACTCCTTGACTCGTCTTTCGCGATTGATCAACGCCTCTTTATAGCCATAGATGAAGTCAATCAAATAAGGCACAGAACAGATGGCATCTAAGATAATGTTTTCGCCTAGCTTGATCTGTTTGCTTAATTCCACTTCCTCATCTTTGCTCAAAAGTGGGATCTCGCCCATTTCGCGTAAATACATCCGCACGGGACTATCGCTCCTAGACCACTCGTGCAATTCCTTTTCCTTGATAAAGTCAAGGCTGTCCTCCTCTTCTTCTAAGGCTTTGGATCGTTTGCGTGTCGTTTTTCTTTCCATAGAGTGGAGAGAAGTGAGCGCATATTCTGAGGAGTGTATGAAACTCTTGTGGTATTTGAGTGCCAAATCCTTGATCTTCTTGATCTGTGCTAGCGTGGGGATTTTTTGGATAATATCCACAATGCGCTCATAAGAAACACTAGAGTCGCTCTCTTGGAAGAGTTGTTCTAGCTCTTCTTGAATTTTATGGGGGTTTTTGGTAGATTTGTGGTTAGCATTTTCCATGTTCAAACATCCTATACAATTTGGAGTAGGCGCACCAACGCCACAGCAACAATTTAGAAAGAGAAAAACGCACGTATTATATTTAATTTTAGCTTACAAACAAATTAATACAGAGGTGCTCATCTTATCGAGTAATATGCTATAATCAGGTCATGTTTGGAATGGGTTTTTTTGAGTTATTGGTCGTGCTTGTGGTCGCCATCATTTTTTTAGGACCTGAAAAATTCCCTAAGGCTTTAGTGGATATTGTTAAGTGTTTCCGTGCGGTTAAAAAAACGCTCAGTGATGCTAAAGAGACTCTAGATAAGGAGATTCACATCGAGGAACTTAGGCAACAGTCTTTGGAATACAAAAAATATTTTGAAGAAAGCGCGCAGAATGTGCAAAACTCTTTAAAAAGGGAACTAGAAGAGGTCAAGGAGATCAAGGAGTTGCAAGAGTTCAAAGAAATCACCCAAAGCATTGCCAAAGACAACCCCTTAGATAGTTTGGCTGAGGAGGTGCATGCTGATGAGAAACCTAAAGTGAGTTTGGAGAAAAAACCCCCCGATGCTCCTAGATGATCTCAAACCCCATTTACAAGATTTACGCAAACGCCTGCTGATCTCCATCGCCGTTTTAGTAGTCACCTTCGGGCTGTGTTTCCATTTTTGGCAGGTTATTTTTGAGTGGATCAAAGCTTCCTACCATGGTAAGCTCATACAGATTTCCCCGATTGAGGGAATCATGGTGGCTATCAAGGTGAGTTTTTTTGCTGCTTTAGTGGTGTCCATGCCCGTGATCTTTTGGCAAGCATGGCTTTTTATCGCTCCCGGGCTTTATAAAAATGAAAAAAAGGTGGTTTTGCCCTTTGTTTTCTTTGGAACTTTGATGTTTATTGCAGGCGCATCATTTTCTTACTACATTGTCTTCCCCTTTGTGATCAATTACCTCTCTACCTTTGGGAATGCGGTTTTTGAGGCCAATATCTCTGCTTCTAGCTATGTGAGCTTTTTTACCCGTTTGATTCTAGGTTTTGGCATTGCGTTTGAATTGCCGGTTTTGGCGTTTTTCTTAGCCAAAGTGGGTTTGATCACCGATGAAAGTTTGAAAAATTACTTCAAATATGCCATTGTGGTGATCTTTATCATCGCCGCCATCATCACCCCCCCCGATGTGATGAGTCAGGTCCTAATGGCACTCCCCCTCATTGGACTCTATGGACTCTCTATTTTAATCGCCAAATGGGTTAATCCCGCTTCCAAACTCTAATGCCCGTCCCTAGAGAGTTCTTGCGCACGAGCTATACCTACCATTTGCCACCACACTTGATCGCGACGCACCCCATTAGTCCCAAAGAAGAGGCTAAATTAATGGTCTATGAACGCACCAGTGACAAACTCACCCACACAACTTTTAAAGAAATCTTTAATTTTTTCCCCCCCAATGCCCTTGTGGTTCTCAATGATACCAAAGTGATCAAGGCCCGCCTTTATGGGTACAAAGAGCAGGGCAAACCAGTAGAGATTTTGATCCACCAGCCTCAAGGTTTATTGGACTGTATGGTGCAAATGCGTGGGAGAGTGCGTGCAGGTTTGGTACTTGATTTAAGGCATGGGTATTGTGTCCAAGTGCAAAAAGTGTTAGAAAATGGCATGCGCTTGGTGCGTTTTATCAAGGAGAGAGAGGGGTTTTTAGAATGGGCAGGGGTTTTAGAGATGTTGGAACTCTTAGGGCATGTGCCCCTCCCACCTTATTTAAAACGCTCTGATGAGGTGCAAGATTTGCAAGATTACCAAAGCGTCTTTGCTAAATATCCCGGAGCCATTGCTGCGCCCACCGCATCTTTACATTTCTCACAGAGCGCAAAAAACCACTTATTAAAGAACTTTAGGCATGTTTTTATCACCTTGCATGTGGGGGCGGGGACTTTTTTAAGCGTACAGAGTGAGGATATCAGGCAACACCCCATGCACGCCGAGTTTGTGCAGGTATCCCCACAAGCGGGGGAGGCCCTAGACAATGCCCCCTACATTTTATGTGTGGGCACCACTGCTTTAAGAGCCACGGAGCATTACAAAAGGGGTTTTGGGCTTGAACCTTGCAATCTCTTTTTGCACCCAGGCAATCCCGTTAGGCACGCCCAAGCCCTACTGACTAATTTTCATCTGCCTGAATCAACTTTAATCATGTTGGTCGCGTCTATGGTGGGCTTGGACAAATGCCTAGAACTCTACAAAATTGCCATAGAACACCATTATCGTTTTTATTCTTATGGCGATGGGATGTTGATCTTATGAGGGCTAAACTAGACCTATTTGCCCATTTGCTTTTAGAGTGGGGGGGTGTGCATAATTTGAGCGGTGCAAAAAGCCATCAAGACATTAAGAACAATATCCAAGACAGCTTGCAAGTTTTGGACTTTATCCAGCCCTTTAGGTCCTGCTTAGATATAGGGAGTGGGGCGGGCTTTCCAGCCATCCCCTTAAGTCTAGCTTGCCCCCATGCCCGCTTTATTCTGTTGGAGCCCAACGCTAAAAAAGTGGCTTTTTTACACCATGTGAAGATTGCCTTGAACTTGAATAACCTAGAAATCCAACGCATGCGGATCGAAGCATTAAGCCCCCAAAGTGTGTTGGTCGATCTCATCACCTCTAGAGCCTTGATGAACGCCCAAAATTTGATCGCCCTAAGCGCGCCCTTTTTAAGGGAGCAGGGGCATTTTTTATTTTACAAGGGTAGCCATCTGCGCACCGAGATCGCTTGTGCTGATTGCGAATGCCATGTATATGGCAAACGGGTTTATTTTTACTCCCAAAGGAGAGATTTTGCTTAGGTTATTGATTCCCCTACTCATCATTGGCTGGATTTGCTGGCTCTTTTTGCGCCCCAAAAAGAGCAAACCCCGCCCTTCTAATCCTTCCCAAATTGAGAGCCTATTAGAGTGCGCGCATTGCCAAACCTATGTTTCCAGCCAAGAGGCGTTTTTTAGCAATGGGCGTGCTTATTGTTGCCAAGCGTGCTTGCAAAAGGGGGATTCATGTTAGTTTTTGGACACCCTAAAATCCCCTGCATGCCCTTTAAATGCGTAGCTGATATACAGGCGATCGCCCAAGTACCTAGCCACACGATCCCCTTTTTCCAAACCTATAATACAGACGCTTTTGGACTTTCTAAGCATTGTAGCGATCAAGGTGTCAAATACGCTGTATGGGTGCAAAACCCTTT
Organism: Helicobacter mehlei; assembly: GCF_007280785.1. Taxonomy (NCBI): domain Bacteria; kingdom Pseudomonadati; phylum Campylobacterota; class Epsilonproteobacteria; order Campylobacterales; family Helicobacteraceae; genus Helicobacter; species Helicobacter mehlei. The sequence continues at coordinate 12,030 of NZ_VKGC01000023.1, read as the reverse complement.
AGAGTGTACCTTAATGGCTAATTTTAAACCGGCGTATATCTTGGCAGAAAACCAACTAGAAGAGTGTCAAAGCATTGCTAATGACTACTTACTAGATGCGCGTATTTTAAAAGTGATTGAGCGGGAGGAAGAATTAGAAGAGGTGCTCAAATTGCGTTTAGATGGTGCGGTGTTCCAGTCTTTTTTGTGGCTTTAGAGTGTTTTTAGCCTTTATAGACTAGAATAGTCCTCTTGGAGAGATGTCCGAGTGGTTGAAGGAGCACGCCTGGAACGCGTGTAAGGTGCGAGCCTTCAAGGGTTCGAATCCCTTTCTCTCCGCCATTTTCCCCTATTTTTATATTTTTGACAAATAAGATCAACTTAGAATAAATAATATTATCTTGGCATGCCAAGATATTAACAAAGGTTAGCCAAAACAGACTAGAATCCGTCCCGTTGGTAGCCTAGCTATTCAATAATACAAATTTGGTAGAAGGAGTTTAGGATGAAATTGACCCCTAAAGAGCTAGACAAGCTCATGTTGCATTATGCGGGCGAATTGGCTAAAAAACGCAAAGCGAATGGCGTTAAGCTCAATTATACCGAGGCGGTGGCTCTCATCAGTGCCCATGTGATGGAAGAAGCGCGTGCGGGTAAGAAAAGTGTAGCAGATTTGATGCAAGAAGGCAGGACTTTGCTCAAAGCTGATGATGTCATGCCCGGTGTGGCCCATATGATCCACGAAGTGGGGATTGAAGCTAATTTCCCTGATGGGACAAAACTGGTAACCATCCACACTCCCGTTGAAGATGGTGGGCATAAACTTGCTCCCGGTGAAGTGATTTTGAAAAACGAAGACATTACTTTGAATGCGGGCAAACAAGCCATCACTTTAGAAGTGCATAACAAAGGCGATCGCCCTGTGCAAGTGGGCTCCCACTTCCACTTCTTTGAAGTTAATAAGCTTCTCGAATTTGATCGCGAAAAAGCCTATGGCAAACGCTTAGACATTGCTTCTGGAACTGCTGTGCGCTTTGAACCCGGTGAGAAGAAAACCGTGGAATTGATTCAAATTGGTGGTAACCAACGCATTTACGGCTTTAACTCTCTAGTGGATCGCCAAGCCGATACCGATGGCAAAAAACTTGCCTTGAAGCGCGCCAAAGAACATGGTTTTGGCGTTGTTAATTGCGGTTGCGACAAAAAATAAGGAAAGGACAATCCGATGAAAAAAATTTCTCGAAAAGAATATGTTTCTATGTACGGGCCCACTACGGGCGATAAAGTGAGATTGGGTGATACCGATCTAATCCTAGAAGTCGAACATGACTGCACCACTTACGGCGAAGAAATTAAGTTTGGTGGCGGTAAAACCATCCGCGATGGGATGGCGCAAACCAATAGCCCTAGTAGCCATGAGCTCGATTTAGTCATCACCAACGCCTTGATCGTGGATTACACCGGCATTTACAAAGCTGACATTGGCATTAAAAACGGCAAAATCCATGGCATTGGCAAGGCGGGTAATAAAGACATGCAAGATGGCGTTTGCAACAATCTTTGCGTGGGTCCTGCTACTGAGGCTTTGGCTGCCGAAGGTTTGATTGTTACAGCCGGTGGGATTGACACCCATATCCACTTTATTTCTCCCCAACAAATCCCAACTGCCTTTGCTAGCGGGATTACAACCATGATTGGTGGGGGAACAGGACCTGCTGATGGGACCAATGCGACCACCATCACTCCAGGACGCTGGAATCTCAAAACCATGCTCCGCGCTTCTGAAGAATATGCCATGAACTTGGGCTATCTAGGTAAAGGGAATGTATCCTATGAACCATCCCTAGTTGATCAACTCGAAGCTGGAGCCATTGGCTTTAAAATCCACGAAGACTGGGGTAGTACACCTGCAGCCATCCACCATTGCTTGAATGTGGCTGACAAATACGATGTGCAAGTGGCTATCCACACCGATACCCTGAACGAAGCGGGTTGTGTGGAAGACACTTTGCAAGCCATTGCTGGGCGCACTATCCACACTTTCCACACTGAAGGTGCTGGTGGGGGACACGCTCCTGATGTCATTAAAATGTCTGGCGAATTTAATATCCTACCAGCCTCTACCAACCCCACCATCCCTTTCACCGTGAATACAGAAGCCGAACACATGGATATGTTGATGGTGTGCCACCACTTGGATAAAAACATCAAAGAAGATGTCCAATTTGCTGATTCTAGGATTCGTCCCCAAACAATCGCCGCTGAAGATAAACTCCACGATATGGGGATTTTCTCTATTACTAGCTCTGACTCCCAAGCCATGGGCCGTGTAGGCGAGGTTATCACACGCACTTGGCAAACAGCGGACAAAAACAAAAAAGAATTTGGTCGCTTGCCTGAGGAAAAAGGCGATAATGACAACTTCCGCATTAAACGCTACATCTCCAAATACACCATCAATCCTGCCATTGCACACGGCATTTCTGAATATGTCGGCTCTGTAGAAGTGGGCAAATTTGCGGATTTGGTACTTTGGAGCCCCGCTTTCTTTGGCATTAAACCCAACATGATCATTAAGGGCGGATTCATCGCGCTTTCTCAAATGGGCGATGCTAATGCGTCTATCCCCACTCCCCAACCCGTGTATTACCGCGAAATGTTTGGCCACCATGGCAAAGCCAAATTTGATACCAATATTACTTTTGTGTCCCAAGTGGCTTATGACAACGGCATCAAGGAAGAATTGGGCTTGCAAAGAGTGGTTTTGCCAGTTAAAAACTGCCGCAACATCACCAAAAAAGATCTCAAATTCAACGATGTGACCGCTCACATTGAGGTCAATCCTGAAACCTACAAAGTGAAAGTAGATGGTAAGGAAGTTACCTCTAAAGCAGCAGACAAAATCAGCCTAGCACAACTTTACAACTTGTTCTAGGTCTTTTTTAAGGAGGGATGGAGGGGGTTTTCTGTTTTGATTTTTGGCATTGTTGGGGGGAGTCGATTTACTTTATTGGTTTATAATGAAGTCAAGAGAATTTTTTTCGCCACAGCCTACAGCACTTGTTTTGGGGGTTTTGCGTGCGTGATGGGGGCGATAGGAAACTCTAAATTTTCACCAAAGGATGGTCATGTTAGGACTTGTGCTGTTGTATGTTGCAATCGTTTTGATTAGCAACGGGGTTTGCGGGCTTGCCAATGTCGATGCTAGAAGCAAGGCCGTGATGAATGTGTTTGTAGGCGGGCTTTCCATCATCTGTAATGTGATTGCCATCGTCTATTCCACTTTCAACCCCACACCCGCAGTAACAGGTGCAGAGGATGTCGCTCAAGTATCTCACCACTTGATTAACTTCTATGGACCTGCTACTGGCTTGTTATTCGGTTTCACCTATATGTATGCGGCGATCAACAACATCTATAATTTGGATTGGAAGCCTTATGGGTGGTATTGTTTGTTTGTTACCATCAACACCATCCCCGCAGCGATCCTCTCCCACTACTCAGATGCGCTTGATGATCACCGCCTTTTGGGCATTACCGAGGGTGATTGGTGGGCGTTTATTTGGCTCGCTTGGGGCGTGTTGTGGCTCACTGGTTGGATTGAATGTGCACTGGGCAAAAGCTTAGGCAAATTTGTCCCATGGCTTGCCATCATCGAAGGCGTGATCACCGCTTGGATTCCCGCTTGGTTGCTCTTCATCCAACACTGGTCTTGAGGTCAAGCTTTGCGCATAGAAAGCATTTTAGGGAATTTAAAGGAGGGGGGTAGCTCTAAGGAGCTAGATTTTATCGATTTGGAGTGGTTTGATGCCCAAAAGAGAATGGGGCGTTTCACTTCACAAAAAGGTGCGGAGTTGGTTCTTAAGCTCAAAAACCCCCCCAAGATGGGCTTATGCGATGGGGATATTCTCTTTGAAGATGCCACAAGCCTGATTGCTATCAACATTATCCCCACTCCCACCCTCCATGTCTATACTGATAGCACGGCACAGGTGGCTCGTTTGTGCTATGAAGTGGGGAATCGCCATGCTTCGCTTTACTATGGGGATAGCCCTTTGAGTTTTAAAACCCCATTTGAGAGGCCCTTGCAGGTCTTGTTTGACAAATTAGCTTTACGCTATGAGGTTTTAAAAAGCAAATTGGATGCCTCGCAACGCATCAGTGTGAGCGCGCCCCATGCCGATCCTCTGCAGGAGGGCGGTGCGCCTTTGAAGTTTAAAAGTGCTCCTGATTTGCAAATCGTGATGAAAAAGTAGGTCCATGCAAAAAGATTTTTTATTGCTCCAAGTGAATGATGCCATGTTCCCCATTGGGAGTTACACCCACTCCTTCGGGTTAGAAACCTATATCCAGCACAAGGAAGTTTCTAACAAAGAGAGTGCACTTGATTACATGCGTGCTTATCTCTCTACCCAATTTTTATATACCGAACTCTTAGCTCTCAAATTGGCTTATGGCTATGCCAATCAAGAGGATTTGGAGTTAATTTTGGAGATGGAGGAGCAGATTTGTTTAGCCACCCCGCCCTTAGAATTGCGTAGTGCCAACCAAAAATTGGGGAATCGTTTTTTAAAGACTATTGGCGTGTTGGATCTCCCCCTGAGTCCATTTTTTAAAGACTACATGCAAAAAAGCACCACCCCCACCCATGCAAGTGCTTATGGAGTCTTCTGTGCCTGCTTGGGATTGGGATTAGAGGCTGGTCTAAAACACTATCTCTATGCGCAAAGCTCTAATATGGTGATTAATTGTGTCAAAACCATCCCCCTAGCCCAAAATGACGGGCAACGCATTTTATTAGCCCTACAAGAGAGCTTTACAACCCTGCTCGCCACTTTAGAGGGCTTAGACGCAAGCCATCTATGCGCAGCAAGTATCCAAAACGACATCAAGGCGATGCAACACGAGCATTTGTACTCCAGACTTTATATGTCTTAATCCATCTAGCAAAGGAAAATCATGGTTAAAATCGGTGTTTGTGGTCCTGTGGGCAGTGGCAAAACGGCTTTAATTGAAGCCCTAACTAGGGCAATGAGCCAACAATACAGCATAGGTGTCATCACTAATGATATCTACACCAAAGAGGATGCTGAGTTTTTGTGTAGAAACTCTGTGATGCCCAGAGAGAGGATCATTGGGGTAGAGACGGGGGGGTGCCCGCACACCGCCATTAGAGAGGACGCATCGATGAATTTGGAAGCAGTGGAAGAATTGCATGCCAAATTCCCCGATATTGAGTTGATGTTTATTGAGAGTGGCGGGGATAATCTCTCCACCACCTTTAACCCCGAGCTAGCTGACTTCACGATCTTTGTGATCGATGTGGCCGAGGGGGATAAAATCCCTAGAAAAGGGGGTCCGGGCATTACCCGTTCCGATCTGCTCATCATCAATAAAATTGACCTAGCCCCCTATGTGGGAGCAGATTTGGGCGTGATGGATCGCGATTCTAAGAAAATGCGTGGAGAAAAACCCTTTTTATTCACCAATATCCGCTCTAAAGAGGGCTTAGATCATGTGATTGGCTGGATTAAAAAATACGCGTTGCTAGAGGACTAAACTTGGCAGTGCAACACCCCACCAGCTACGCCCAAGCTTCTAGGCTTTATTTGAGGACCAAAATCGGACAAAATGGTAAGTGCGTGATCGCCGATAACTACTTTAGCCCGCCCTTTAAGCTCATGCCCCCTTTCTATGAAAAAGGCAACATGGCTGAGATCATCTTGATCGCTGTCAGCCCGGGGATGCTCAAAGGAGATGCCCAAGAGATTCAAATGGACATTGGGGAAAATTGCCGGCTTGAGCTTTCGTCTCAAAGTTTTGAGAAGATCCAAGATACTGAGGATGGGTATGCTAGCCGCAATACCCAAATCCATATCCACCAAAACGCTTTGCTAGACTTCTCCCCCCTACCCATTATCCCCTTTGCCAATGCGCATTTTAAAAATCATAGCCATATTGTGTTGCACCCAAATGCCCAATTGCTTTACAGCGAGATCATCACGGCTGGGCGCATTGCGATGGGCGAGGCTTTTGCCTTCCATAAAATCCACTCTACGCTCAAAATTTCTACCCAGGAAGGCGAGTCTCTTAGAAGTGTCTTTTTAGATAACACGATTTTAGAACCCACTAGCATGGATTTAAGAAACCCGTGCATGTTTGGCAATTACACGCATTACTTGAATGGGATTTTTTTAACGCGCCTATTAAAATTAGAGGATCTTTTAGAGTTGCTGGAGAGCGCACAGATCAATGCCGGGGTGAGCCTCTTGCCCACTAGATTGCCAGAGGGCTATCATAGCCTATGCCTCAAGGCTCTAGCCAATGGCTCGGAGCCTTTATTAGCCTTGCGCAAACGCATTTCACTTTTGCTTTTAGAACGCATGGAGAGTTGAGCGGGGTTTAGGGTGCTCTGTGTCAAAGCCTCAGCGTTTGCCACACGACCTAGACTCAAAATCCTCCATTATTGGGTTTTCCAAAACAGCCAATAAAGACTAGCCACCCAAGCCCCATATTTAGATTCTTTGTGTTAGCATGTCTTAGATGGGGGATTTGGAAATACCTGATCTGAGAAGTGGTGGCTATTTGATAATAAAGGATAATCATGTCTTATAACATTAGCAAGAAAATTTTAAATATTGTTGGGCGCACCAATGCCACCTATAACTTGATTGGCGAGGGCGATCGCATTTTGGTGGGACTAAGTGGGGGCAAGGATTCGATTTTACTCTCTTGTTTGTTAGCCCGCATGAAAGCCCATGCCCCCTTTAAATTTGAATTTAAAGCCGCTACGGTGCATTATGGACTTAAAGAGGATTTGGCGTGGCTTAGCGATCTATGTCTAGAACAAAATATCCCCCATGAGATTCTTTATACCAATATCGCCCAAACGATCAGAGAAAAACGGCGTGAAAAAAGCTCATATTGTAGTTTTTGTTCGCGCATGCGCCGGGGTGTACTTTACAACTATGCCCTAGAACATGGCTACAACAAGCTAGCCATCGCCCACCATTTGGATGATGCGGTGGAGAGCTTTTTTATGAATTTTACTTATAATGGGAGTTTGCGTAGCATGCCCCCCATTTACAAGGCTGAAAATGGGCTTTTTGTGATCCGTCCGCTGATCCACATTAGAGAACGCCAGAGTATTGACTTTGTGTACTCCCAAAATATCCCCACCGCCCCGGATTGCAACTGCCCAGCTAAACAGCCCGACTCAGACAAACCCCCTATTGCAAGGCTAGCCACCAAGAACTTTTTACAAGAAATGGAGAGAAATAACCCTACTCTCTTCACTTCACTCAAAAACGCCTTTTGCAATGTGCATGCCAATAGCTTTAGCGATGGGGCATTTTTAGATACTTAAAAGGACAACCCATGTTCTCCGATCTGCTTGTTTTTTTAATCTTCATGGTGGTAGCCCTGCTCATTGACTTGAAAGCCCACAGCCAAGATCAGACCATCACGCTTAAAAGTGCGTCTCTGTGGTCGCTCTTTTGGGTGGGGGTTGCCCTGCTTTTTGCGCTTTATTTGCTCATCCATGATGGTAAAACTAATGCCTCCTTATTTTTAACTGGTTATGTGTTAGAAAAAGCCCTATCGGTAGATAATCTCTTTGTGATGATGGCGATTTTTTCGTGGTTTAAAGTGCCCGAAATTTACCGCCACCGCGTGCTTTATTATGGCATCTTGGGCGCGATTATTTTTAGGTTGATTTTTGTCTTGATCGGGGCGGGATTATTGCACCTATCAGCGTATGTGGAGATTCTTTTTGGCTTGCTAGTGGGTTATAGCTGTGTGGTGATGATTCAAAACCAAAACAAAGAAGAGGAAGAACAAGGCGAGGATTACTCCCAACACCTTGCCTATAGATTGGTCCATAAATTTTTCCCGGTTTATCCAAAACTTATCGGGCATGATTTTTTTGTGAGCAAGGAGCGCTTAGACGTGCTTGAAAAAAACCTAGATTCTCACGAAGTGAATGCTTTACACCACCAGAGTGCCTTCAGCAAGGCTAAGATCATCGCCACCCCTTTGTTTCTGTGCTTGGCCGTGATTGAGCTTAGCGATGTGATGTTTGCCTTTGATAGCGTACCGGCTGTGATTGCGGTGAGCAAAGAACCTTTGATCATTTACAGTGCAATGATGTTTGCGATTTTAGGCTTGCGTAGCCTTTATTTTGTGTTGGAAGTGCTAAAGGGTTATTTGGTCTATCTGGAAAAAAGTGTAATCGTGGTGCTAGGCTTTATCAGCCTTAAGCTCATTTTAGATGCTACCTCTCACCTCTTCGGTTTTGGTTTGCAGATCAGCCCCACCCTCAGCCTCTACATCGTCTTAGGCGTGCTGGGCGCGGGCGTGCTCCTTAGCTTTTTCAAACCCAAAGAATCTTAGTCCTTTTGTTCGGGGGGTGTGTGCCTTAATCGGGTGATGGTCTCCCCGCCCAAGCCACAATTATCAGTATGGATTTCATCAATGATCACAATTGTAGCTTCTCTCTTTTTGCCCAATATATCCACCACCAAATCGGTAACCCCGCTAATGAGTGCGCGTTTTTGCTCTGCGCTAGCTCCCCCATGTTCTTTTGAGATACGAATGTTAATGTATGGCATCAATTTCCTTTCCATTTTTGCGAATATCCTAACATATACTTTCCTCAAATAGACTTAAAGCTTGCGAGATAAAACCCTATCTCAATATTGGTTTTTCTTATTATTAACTATGTTATGCTATAAGCGAGAGATATTTTGGTGTAAAGGAGAGTGAAATGTTAAAGGAGAAGCTCAAACAACTTAGAAATGCAAACAACTTAACTCAAGAAGAGCTAGCACTCAAGTGTGGCGTGAGTTTGCAAAGCATCAAGCGCTATGAGAGTGAGCAAAAAAGTAATATTACTCTAGATACCCTAGAAAAGCTCGCCAGTGCTCTCAATACCGATCTGCATTTTTTCACATCTACTCATAGGGAGGTTGAAGATATTGTCATGGTGCCCTATTTTAAGGATATGCGGGCTGGCATGTCCAAGAATCAAGAGGGCAATCACATGGTTTTTCTCCCACAGAGCCGATCTTTTCTCAAAAAACATTTTGGGATCACCTCTACTGATCATTTGGGCTTGTTACAAGCAGTGGGGAACTCTATGGAGCCACTCATCAAGGAAGGGGATTTGCTTTTATTCCAAAATGACGACACCCGCTATGAAGGGGCAGTTTATGTCGTGAATTTGGATAGTGAATACTATGTCAAACGGCTTTGCAAACGCCCGCAAGTGTCTTTGATTAGCGATAATCCGGTTTATCAGCCTATTATTTTGCAATCCTTAGATGAGATTGAGATTTTGGGGAGAGTGGTGGGGGTTTTGCACACTTTCAGCTTATAGAACGATAGTGGAGGGGAATTTAAGATATCCATTATTTTATTTACGTTTGTGTTTTTTTCGTTAGCTTTGCTGTGCAATAATTCCCAAAATAGTTCCAAACTGCAAGGGAAGTCAATGGGTGTCTTGGAGGCTCTCAGAATCAGGAGATATTTCGTATTTTGGATCTTCGTGGGGGGGTGCGTATTGGGGGTCGTTTTGAGCGTTTTGACCGTGCAGGCGGTGGAATGGACTGGGGATGATAAATTTTGTGGAATCTGTCATATCATGACACCTGAGCTCAATTCTTACCATTTGGACAAACATGGGGGCAAAAATGGCGTGGGGTTTCAAGCAGCTTGCGTGGATTGCCACTTACCCCATGACAATGTGTTGAATTATTTTATCCGCAAAAGCATTTTAGGCATTGAAGATGTTTATGGCAACACCTTTAAAGACCCTAAAAAATTTGATTGGGAGAAGAACAGAAAGAGAGCAAAAGAATATGTCTTTGACACAGGCTGTTTGCGTTGCCATGCCAATCTCAAGGATGCCACTTCCTCCAACATGAAAGCCTTTCTGCCCCACCGAGACTACTTCAATGGATTGAGTCAAAAAAAATGTGTAGAATGCCATTTAGATGAAGTCGGGCATAAAAACTTGGGCTTACACTTGAAAGAGTACTTGAAAGAAAACTACAAGCCCTATCCCAATGCATTTCTTGTCGATGGGAAAAAGATGAGTCTAGAGGAACTCTCAACAATTCCCAATCCTAAACTGGGCACAAAAGCAACGAAATCCCAAACAAAGGAGTGAAGATGTCAAACTTGATCATAGGAGATAACCATGCGTGTGGTTAAAAAATGCCAGTCATTGGTCTTAGTCGTTTGTGCAGTGCTCGGGAGCTTGTCTGCACAGACACACAAGACACAACACAATGGAGGCGGGACAAGTGTCAATAATGCGATGGATGTGCAGTTGCCCCTAAAGACTTTTAGAAACTTGGGAGCTGAAGCTAAGGGCTGTATCGAATGCCATGCAAAGGAGACTCCCGGGATTGTGGCTGATTGGAAGATGAGTCGCCATGCCCATGCAGGCGTGAGCTGTATTGATTGCCATAGTGTTACCAAGGATAGCCCCATGCTTACCATGGATGGCCACCATGGTTCTAAAATCCCCATCTCTGTGCTTGTTTCCACAAATACCTGTGCTAAGTGCCATGAAAAAGAGGTGGAGGAGTTTAGACACAGCGGGCATGCTAGGGGTGCGGTGCAAGTATTTGCCAAACAGAGCATGCGCGATTTGATGCGTCTAGTCGAGGGTAGAGGGCATCCGGATTTAGGGCGTGCTCCAGAGGCAACCGGCTGTATCCAATGCCATGGCTCTATCATCAAATTAGACAAACACAGACGACCCACCCCCGAGACATGGCCTACCTATGGGATTGGCACCGCCTTCCCCGATGGGTCTGTGGGCAATTGTGCTAGTTGCCACAGCGCGCATAAATTCAGTCTAGAGGAAGCTAGAAAACCAGCTGCCTGTGCGAGTTGCCACTTGGGTCCTGATCACCCCGATATTGAGATTTACAACAACTCCATGCACGGGCATATCTTTAATGCTGAGGGCAACAAATGGAATTTTGATGCTGCCCCGGGGACTTGGAAAGTTCCTGACTTTAGAGCCCCCACCTGTGCGACCTGCCATATGAGCGGAAACTCTAAGAGTGCGGTTACCCACAATGTGAGTCGCCGTTTAAAATGGAATTTGTTCATGCCCTTAAGCGAGCTTAGAACTGGGGGGTATGAAACGGCTAGCGATGCTTTCAAATTTGAAAACAAAATCACGCATGGTAACCCCCTTGCAGGTAACCCTCAAGGTCCAGAGGCTGCGCGTGCTGAGATGAAAGCGGGTTGTATGGATTGCCATAATTCTACACACATTGATAATTTCTTCACCATGGCCGACAAGAATATTTTGCTCTACAATGAGTATTGGAAAGAGGCGGTGAAGATGAAAGAGGAATTGGCTAAAAAGAACTTGTTGGGTAAAGACATGTGGGCTGATGAATTCCAAAATACCATGTATCACCTCTGGCACCATGAGGGTCGCCGTATGCGCCAAGGGGGTATCATGGGTGGTCCGGATTTCTCCCACTGGCATGGGGTCTTTGAGGTACAACAAGATATCCGCAAATTGCGTAAAATCTATGAAAAACGCCTCAAAACCAATAAGATCGAGGATTGATGGGGTGTGTAGCTTGGGCACTTATTTTCTTAAAATAAGCTACCAAGAGTAACAGAAGACCCTAAAGGTTGGAGGGGCGGGGGCGATTTGTCTCAAAATATTCTCCATTTTGCTAAAATAGCCATCGATGTTACAATCAAAAGCCGTTTTCAAAGTTATGTTTTTGTTCTTCCCGATCCAACTCTTATCTAAAGCCCCAACCTCTGGTAAAGGGCGCAACACCACAACCAAGCAATTCAGTGATATTTTCCTAACAACCAACCCAAAAACCCCCATGCTTTTTGCTAAAACACTGAGCGGGTGTGTACCCCTGCGGGGGGGGGGGGGGGGGACCCCCCCCCGGAAAAAACCGGGTGCAAGGGTGGTTGTTGGGGGGTTGGGGTGGGGTTTTTGTTTTTTGAAAAACGGGTTTGTTTGTTTTTTTTTGGGGTGGGGTATTTTTGCGGGGGGGGGGG
>NZ_VKGC01000022.1:0-23160 GCF_007280785.1 Helicobacter mehlei | reverse complement strand
ATAGCCTTGGTGAGCCTTTACCTCACCAACAAGCTGATAGGACATAGACCAATCCTTTAGCGATAAATCTTTCCCCCATAGGGTAGTATTTGGTATTAATCACCATTTCTAGTGGCTATCCCAAACTAAAGGGCATGTCATCTATGCGTTACTCACCCGTGCGCCACTAATCCGCCTAGCAAGCTAGGCTTCATCGTTCGACTTGCATGTATTAGGCACGCCGCCAGCGTTCACTCTGAGCCAGGATCAAACTCTCCATAAAGTTAAGTTTAAATCCCAAACTGGCTCAAGATTACTCTATTAGACAAGTTGTGTCAAAACTAGAGTCCTTAAAGCCAAAACAAAACAAAAAACAAATTTGGCTACAAGACTCTCTTGCTTAAATGTCAAAGATCGTTGCGTATGAAGTTTAAGCTTTTTTAAAACCGCTTCGGTCTTTAAACCTTCGGATTTTTAAACCGCTTTAACTTTGGCAAAACGCAATTATAGGATTTTAAAGCTTAGGAGGGGCTTAAATATGATGCGGAGGGCATAGAACAAACCACAAATACGCCCCTATTTGTTAGATTTTTTATCTCTTAACCACCCCCCCCCCCTTGTTGTTGGAGCATTTGGAGTAAGTTAGCCACCCCACCCTTTGAGCTCATTTTCTTGGCTAGCTGGCTGGCCTGATCGAAGCGTTTTAAAATGCGGTTGATCTCAGCCACCTCTAACCCTGCCCCCAAAGCGATGCGCTTTTTACGACTCCCATTTAAAATACTGGGGTTATCGCGCTCTTTAGCTGTCATGGAGGCGACCATAGCCTTAATTTTCTTGATCTCAGCGGAGTTTTCTAAATCGGTATTTTTGAGCGCGCCTGCCACATTGCTAAGCCCGGGGATCATGGACACCAGCGTGCTAATCGAGCCTAATTTTTTGATTTTCTCAATTTGTTCCAAAAAGTCGTTAAAGCCAAATTGCCCTTTTTTGAGTTTTTTAGAAAGTTCCTTAGCATCTTTGGCATCAATCACGCTGGCGGTTTTCTCTGCCAAACTCACAATATCTCCCGCCCCCATGAGACGGTTTGCGATGCGATCGGGAATGAACACATCTAAATCGGGGATTTTCTCGCCATGCCCAATAAAACGCAAGGGGATTTGCAACTGGTAGGCAATGCCTAATGCCACCCCCCCCTTAGAATCGCTATCAAACTTGCTTAAGATCACACCGCTAAGCCCGATTTCCTCATGGAAGGTCTGTGCGCTGCGCACGCCATCTTGTCCGCTGAGCGCATCGGCGACATAAAAGGTTTCTAAGGGGTTGAGCACCTCTTTGAGGGCTTTAAGCTCTGCCATCAAGGGCTTATCAATAGCTAAACGCCCCGCGCTATCTACGATCATCACATCAAATTGCCCCTCTAGGGCGCGTTTTAATGCCCCCTTAGCAATCTCCACCACTGAGCCTTCTTGCCAAAAAACTTCGGTTTCAATCTGCGCGCCCAAAACCTGTAATTGCTCGATGGCTGCGAGGCGTTCTAGATCGCAAGCTACCAACAAGACTTTTTTATGGCGGGTTTTGAGGTAGTTAGCCAATTTGGCGCAAGTGGTGGTTTTACCCCCCCCTTGCAAGCCACACATCAAAACAATGGTCGGGGGTTTTGGAGCAAAGACAAAGCCACTAGCCCCTCCTGGTACACTCAAAATCTCTAATAAACTCTCTTGCAAAGAATCTAAAAATTGTTGTTTGCCAATGCCCTTAGTTTTGGTCTTGACCTCAATGTTTTTGACCAATTCCTTAGCAACCTTGTGGTGCACATCGTTTCTCAGTAGGGCTTTTTTGAGTTCCTCTAAAGCTTTTTCTAAGGCTTTTTGATCGTCTTGGAAGCGGATTTTGCCTAGTGCATTTTTAAAAGATTGGGTGAGAGTTTCAAACATATTCTTCCTTTATTAAGCTTGTAGCAAGTCTAGTTCTCTTTGGATTTCTTCTTCTTTGTGGGTGATTGTAGCCAAACGCGCCTGCAGACTCTCTAGTAACTCTTTAGGGGCTTTGGCTAAAAAGTGCGGATTATCTAGGTTGAGCTTGGCTTTTTCTTTGGCTAGCTTGTCCAGCTGGGCTTGTAAACGCTTGATGAGTGCACTCACATCAATCCCGCTCAAATCCACATGCACACTCACCAATTCACCCACATCGCTTAAGCTCTGGGCGGGCTTTTGACTCACCATTTGGACAGAAGCGATCTTAGAGAGTTTGGCAATCAAGTGCAGGGCTTGTGAATCTAGGGGGATTTTACTTTGCACAAAGGCTTGGGTGATGGGCGTATTGAGTAAGATTTTGATCCGCCTTAGGACTATGATCGCCTCTTTAATGGCATCAAAACATGCCTCTAGCTCCAAATCTTGTTGGGTGTCCTTGGGATAGGCACTCAGCATAATTGAGGGGCTTTGCTCTAAGCTTGTGCCGCTTAGGGTTTGGTAGAGGTATTCGGTGCTATAGGGCATGAGGGGGTGTAAGAGTTGCAAGCCCTGCTTGAGAATGCTAACCAGTTCGCCAAAAACTAGGGGTGCATCGCCACTTTGCTTATAACCCTTAGAAAACTCCACAAACCAATCGCAAAACTCGCCCCACAAAAAGCGGTAAAGCAAGGTCGCCACATCATTAAAGCGGTATTGTTCTAAGGCTGTGCGCACCTCTTTAGTGGTGGCATTCAGGCGTGATTGTGCATAACGCCCTAGCATGGTGGTGGGCGTGCTGGGGGTGTGGGCTAAATCCCCCCCTACCTCGCCCAAATTTTTAGCCAAAAACAAGCTGGCGTTATAGAGTTTGTGGGTAAAATGGCGTGCTTGGGTGATGGTATCCTTGCTTAGGCGTAAATCCCGCCCCTGCACGCACAACATCGCCAAAGCAAAGCGTAAGCTATCGCTCCCCTCGCGCTCAATGATCTCCAAAGGGTCGATCACATTGCCCTTAGATTTGCTCATTTTGTTGCCATGTTCATCGCGCACAAGGGCGTGTAAATAGATATGTTTGAAGGGCAATTTGCCCAATAGACTCTCCCCAGCCAACAGCATGCGTGCCACCCAAAAAAACAAAATATCAAAGCCGGTCACCAATACACTATTAGGGTAAAAATCTTGTAAATCCTGCTCTCTAAACTCGGGTGCGCTCTCTTGCCCCCAGCCCAAAGTGCTAAACGCCCAAAGCGCGGAGCTAAACCAAGTGTCTAGCACATCGTGATCTTGACTAAATTCTGCGTTGCCACAAGTGGGGCAAGTGATGGGGTTTTCCACGCTGGCAAATTGGTGTCCTTGAGCGCAAGTGAAAACGGGAATGCGATGCCCCCACCAAAGTTGCCGGCTAATGCACCAATCGCGCAAATTTTCCATCCACGCATTGTAATTATTGCGCCAATGGGCAGGATAAAAGGTGCTAAGGCCCTGTTTGACTTTTTCAATGGAGCCTTGCGCCACTTCTTTTTTTAAAAACCACTGTTTGGAGATATAGGGCTCAATGGCACTATTGCACCGGTAGCACTTGCCCACTTGGTGGGTGTACTCCTCAATTTTTTCCACAAAGCCTTGTTTTTGCAAAGACTCCACAACTAAGGGGCGTGCCTGTAGGCGATCCAAGTGGGCAAATTCCCCAGCCTCCTCGTTAAAGATGCCCTTTTCATCAAAAACCACTAAGGGTTTTAGCTGGTGTCTTTGCCCCACCTCGTAGTCATTGGGATCGTGAGCCGGGGTCACCTTGACACACCCACTCCCAAAACTTGGATCCACATAGTCATCGGCAATAATGGGGATGGCATGCCCCTTTAGGGGTAAAATTGCCCTTTGCCCGATGAGGTGCTCATAACGCCCATCTTTGGGATTCACCATTAAAGCCACATCTCCAAAAAGAGTCTCTGGGCGTGTGGTCGCCACCACCACAAAACCCCCTTGCTCTAGGGGATAACGCAGATGATAAAGCTTGCCTAATTCTTGTTCGTATTCCACCTCAATATCAGCTAGCGCGCCATCTTTGCAACACCAATTAATCATATAGGTATCTTGCACAATCAAGCCCCGATCAAACCAAGTTTTAAAGGCGAGTTTGACCGCTCTTTCTAGTCCGCGATCCATTGTGAAACGCAGGCGATCCCATGCGCATGAAATCCCCAAGCTTTGCAATTGATCCACAATGGCATGCGCGCATTGCTCTTTCCACTCCCAAACCTTTTCAATAAAGCCTTCTCGCCCGATCTGCTCTTTTGTCATCCCTTGGGCTAAAAGCTGTTTTTCCACCACATTTTGGGTGGCAATCCCGGCGTGATCCAAACCGGGCTGGTAAAGCACGCTATAGCCATCCATGCGTTTAAAGCGCGCCAAAATATCTTGCAAGCTCATGGTGAGCGCGTGCCCGATGTGCAACCTGCCGGTTACATTGGGCGGGGGCATCATGATCGCAAATTTCTTGGGTCGATCTGGGCTCACTCCAAAATAGCCCCTACTTTTCCAGATTTGGTAGTAAATTTGTTGCCAAGCCAAATCAAAGGGGGGGAAGTCCATTGCGTGTCCTTAGTTTCTGCTTATTTTATCTTAAGCTCTCTTTGGATTTTCTAATCTTTGCTAAAATGGGGGTTTTGAAAGGATTTGTATGGAAATTACAGAAGTGAGTGCGTATGAGGTGCTGGATAGCCGAGGACAGCCCACACTAAAGGCGTTGGTGGTGCTCAGCGATCACAGCATGGGGCTAGCCATTGTGCCCAGTGGGGCGAGCACAGGCAAAAACGAGGCGTTGGAATTACGCGATCAAGATTTGGGGCGTTTTTTAGGTAAAGGGGTGTTGCAGGCATGCGCGCATGTGAATCATGCGATCCAAGAAGCCCTAGTGGGACAAGACCCCTTTAACCAAGCTAAGATCGATGCGATCTTGCTAGGCTTGGACAATACGGCTAATCTCTCACATTTGGGGGCGAATGCCACTTTGGGCGTGTCTTTGGCAGTAGCGCGGGCATGTTCGCGATCGCTACACATGCCCTTATACAACTACTTAGGTGGGATCAACGCACGCATCTTGCCCACGCCCATGCTCAATATCATCAATGGGGGTGCGCATGCCAATAACCGCCTAGACTTCCAAGAATACATGATCATGCCCTTAAAATTTGAGAGTTTTAGGGAGGCATTGCGGGCTAGCGTGGAGGTCTATCAGCATTTAAAAAAGATGTTGGCTGAGTCGCATTTTAGCGTGGGCGTGGGCGATGAGGGCGGGTTTGCCCCCGATTTTAAAAACAATACTGAGCCTTTGGAGTGGATTTTAAAAGCCATTGAAAAGGCCGGCTATTTACCCGGGGAACAAATTGCCCTAGCCCTAGATGTGGCTAGCAGTGAGCTTTACAGCCAAGAGGGGCGTTATGAGCTAAAAAGTGAGGGCAAGGTTTTAGAATCGGGTGGGCTAATTGACTATTATGCTAATTTGCTCCAAAAATACCCCATTGTATCGATCGAAGATGGACTAGCTGAGGAGGATTATAGTGGGTGGGCGGAACTCACGCAAAAACTTGGGCACAAGGTGCAATTAGTGGGCGATGATCTCTTTGTAACTAACCCCAAACTTTTACAACAAGGCATTAAACAACACCTAGCCAATGCGATTTTAATCAAGCCCAACCAAATTGGGACCCTATCCCAAACCCTAGAGACCATGCGTCTAGCCCAAAAATCGGGTTATGCTTGCGTGATGAGTCATAGAAGTGGGGAGAGTGAGGATACCTTTATCGCTGATTTTAGCGTGGCGATGAACACCGGACAGATTAAAACCGGAGCCCCCACACGGGGCGAACGCACCGCTAAATACAACCGCCTGATTGAGATCGAAAAGGCAACTCACGGGCAGTATTTGGGGGCAAAGCTATTTGAACGGGACTAAGATTTGGCTTGTGGGCTTTATGGGGAGTGGGAAGAGCACGCTAGGGGCTTTGTTGGCTGAAAAATTAAATTGGGGATTTTTAGACACCGATGTTGCCATTAGTCAAGAGGTAGGTTTGGACATTGGGGCGATTTTTTTGAAGCATGGGCAGGATTATTTTAGGGGATTAGAGGGGCGGCTTATCCAGCAAATTAGCCAGCAAACTTGCCTTGTGGTCGCCACGGGGGGGGGCATGCCCATTTTCCATCCTTTAGAAGGTTTGGGGGAGATCATTTATTTGCACGCTGATTTTGAGGTGATCCTAGCGCGCCTCCAGCAAGATAGCAACCCCCGCCCTCTATTTGAAAATACAACACAGCTCCACACTCTCTACACCCAACGCCATCCCTTCTATGCACGCATGGCGACCCACACTCTCAACGCCAACCAATGCCCCTCACAAGTCTTAAACCAACTCTTAGAGCTTGTGTCAAATATCTACAAAATCTAAAGGCTAAAGCCCACAAGGCGTAAAACATTTACCATATTGGCTATAATCAATTTTATAAACAAAAACAAAAAGGATCAGCATGGGTCATGGGATTTTGTTGCACACACCCAAGAGTTTAGAGGAAAAAGCCATCCGTTATTTACAAGACCTCTTCAAAACACATGGCAAGAGTGTCGCCTTGTTTGCACCGGTAGGAGATTGTGAGAATTTTCAGGCAGTCTGTGGCTTGGGCATTCCAGAGGTGTTAGAGAGGCTGGCCAAACAAGATGAGGGGGTTTTCACCGACATTTTAGAAATTTACCAAAATTTGGCTACTTACCATGATTATGTCGTGGTGGTGGCCTCTTGTTTTGAGCCCTTGCAAAGTTTTGATTCGCGCTTACTAGACACCATCGCCCAACACCTTAATTTGGTTGTGGTGAATGCATTGTTGCCTAGTCCTAACCTAGCCGCTGAGGTCCAGCTTGCCCATGCCAGTTTCAAAAATGTAGGCTTGTTAAATCCTTTGAGTTTGCTCACATCAGGTCTAGCCTTAGAACTTCCCGATCTGATCTTAGCTAATCTCAACGCCCAACCCACCAAAGATGCTTTTGAGAGTTTAGAACAAGCCAACTCTACATGTGTGAGCCCGGTGTGTTTCCAACATGGCTTGTTGGCACGCGCTAAAAAAGATGTGAAAACCATTGTTTTACCCGAAAGCCAAGATGAGCGCATTTTAAGAGCTGCGCATGCGATTTTACAACTTGGAGTGGCTAAGGTCATTTTATTAGGGCAACCCGACAAGGTCTATCAAGATGCCCAAAAGCTTGGGTTAGATTTAAAAGATACCCCCATCCTAGACCCCCACACCTCCCCCCTCACACAGCAGTTAGCCCAAACTCTCTATAGCCTACGCCAAGCTAAGGGCCTAAGCTTAGAGCAAGCCCAAGAGCTCATCAAAACCCCGACTTACTTTGGGACCATGCTTGTTTATGGCGGACATGCTGATGGCATGGTCTCCGGAGCGACCCACACCACGGCTGAAACCGTGCGCCCAGCACTACAAACCATTAAACTCCTCCCCGGGGTCAAGATCGTCTCTAGCGTGTTTTTTATGTGCCTAGATACAAAAGTTTATGTCTTTGGAGATTGTGCGATCAACCCCAACCCCACCAGCGAAGAACTTGCCCAAATTGCCCTAACCTCTGCTACGACTGCCAAGAGTTTTGGTTTTGAGCCCAGAATTGCCATGCTCTCTTATTCTAGCGGGACCTCCGGCAAGGGTCCCGATGTGGATAAGGTTGCTAGGGCGGTGCAAATTGCCCGTTCTTTGGATTCAACTCTACTCATTGATGGTCCTTTGCAATTTGATGCGGCTATCGATCCCAAAACAGGGAGCAAGAAAATGCCCGGAAGTGCCGTAGCCGGGCGGGCTAATGTCTTTATTTTCCCCGATTTGGATGCGGGCAATATCGCCTATAAGGCAGTGCAACGGACGGCTAAGACTTTAGCCATTGGTCCTGTATTGCAGGGGCTCAAAAAACCCGTGAATGATTTGAGCCGGGGTTGTTTGGTCGGAGATGTGATCAATACCATTATCATGACCGCTATTCAGGCACAAGGATAGCCCATGCGCATACTGGTTTTAAATCTAGGCAGTTCCTCCATTAAGTTCCAGCTTTTCAACATGGATAAAGGCATTGTTTTGGCCAAAGGCTTGGTCGAACAAATTGGCGAGGAATATGGGCGCATTAAAATCAACGCCCCGGGCGGGCATGCGTGTATCCAAGATCGCCTCCACATTAAAGACCACGAAGAAGGCTTGTTACAGGTCCAAGAAGTCCTCAAAGAGCTACAGATTTTACGCAATATCGAGCATGTGGATGGCGTGGGGCACCGCGTGGTGCAAGGGGGGGATTTATTTATCCACCCCACTTTGATTGATGATCGGGTTATGGAGCACATTGAAAAACTCTGCCCCTTAGCTCCCTTGCATAACCCAGTCAATCTAGCCGGGATCAAGGCTTTAAAAAAGCAAGTGCCCAATCTCCCCCAAGTGGCGGTCTTTGATACTGCTTTCCACCAAAGCATGCCTGCCCATGCCTATGTCTATGCCTTGCCCTACCACCTCTATGAACAACATAAATTACGCCGCTATGGTTTCCATGGGACCTCCCACCACTTTATCGCACAAGAAGCCGCCAAATTTTTAAATATCCCTTACGATCAATTCAATGCAATTTCTCTGCATTTGGGCAATGGCGCGAGCGCATGCGCGATCAAAGGTGGCAAGAGTGTGGATACCTCGATGGGCTTAACCCCCCTAGAGGGCTTGGTGATGGGGACGCGCTCGGGGGACATGGACCCAGCCTTAATCGAATACATCATGGAGCTGACCCATAGCGACATCAAACAAGCCACCAACATGCTTAACAAACAAAGTGGGCTTAAGGGGGTGTGTGGGAACAACGACATGCGGGGCATTGAGGCGATGATTGAAAAAGGCGATCCAAAAGCCCAACTGGCCTTTGACATCTATGCCTACCGCATCAAAAAATATGTGGGGGCTTATGCCTTTGCTTTGGGGCGCGTGGATGCCTTGCTCTTTACCGGGGGTGTGGGGGAAAATTGCGCGCGCCTAAGAGAGGCGGTGTGTGCGGGCTTAGAAAATTTTGGTATCCATTTGGACACAAAAGCCAATGCCACCCCAAAATCCGGTATTGCTTCTTTAAACACCAAACATGGAGTGTCTATCTTGCGCGTACCCACCAATGAAGAATTAGCGATTGCCCAACAGAGCGCACAGGTGATTCTACAAATGCGCCAAAGATCCCATTGAGGAGTTTTACATGGATAGACTACGTGCTTTAAAATGTTGTGCGCAAGCTTGCGCTGTGCTGTTGCTCTTGAGTCTGCCTCTAGGGGCGGAGTTTGTCGATGAAAACAATGCCAAAGTGCGTGCCTTGCTTGAAGAAGGTGATACCTACGGGGAATATTCCCCGGAAGATGCCCTGCGCTTTTACAAACAAGCCAGCGATTTGGGGAGCGTGCGGGGTAGCGAGATTGTGGGTGAGGCCTATCTCAATGGGGAGGGTATTAAAAAGGACAATCTAAAGGCCCGTTTTTATTTTGAAAAAGCCATCCAGCTTGACCATGATCAAGGCGGGCGCGGGGTCAGTGAGGGGGCGTTGAATGCGCGCATGCATTTGGCGATGATGGATGCTGATGCCACCGATCCAGCAAGCCAAGCTCAAGGTTTCCACATGCTCCAAGAAGTCGTGCGCGATCTCAACAAGCAACCCAAAAAAGCCTCTTTGGATCTCAAAAACATAGCCAATTTCCCCGAAAACTCATGGCAACGCATCACCCTCTCAACCGCCCTGTATCACTTGGGTTATTACTATGAAAGGGGAATGGGCACGCCTAAAAATCTCCAAAAAGCCCGCACCATTTACCAAAAGGTGATCCAAGCCAAACTCTACACACAAGGGGCGGCCCAAGAGCGTTTGAAACAAATGCACCCTTAGCGCAAATATGCTATAATCCACGCCCATTTTTGTAAAAAGAGAGGAAAAGATGCAAAAAAGCAAAAAAATAATCGGTCTTTCGTTGTTGTCATGGGTGCTTTTTAATCCCTTACTAGCCAAACCCTATCAAATTGACAAAGCCCATACCCATGTGGGATTTAAGGTCAAGCACCTCCAGATTAGCCGTGTTATGGGGGATTTTAAGGATTATAGTGCGGTGATTGACTTTGATCCATCTAAACACACTTTTAACAAGCTAGAAGCCATCATTAAGGTCGCCTCTGTGGATACTGATAACCAAAACCGCGATGCCCACTTGCGCACCGATGACTTTTTTAAAGTGGAGAAATACCCTGAAATCCACTTTGTGATGGAGAAATACCAAAAAATCAATGCCCAAAATGGCCAGGTTGAGGGCACGCTCAGCATTGCCGGGGTGAGCAGGAAAGTCAAGTTAAAAGCCGAGATCGGGGGGGTTGTCCAACAAGATGGCAAGGAAAAAATCGGATTTTCTTTGAGCGGTCAGATCAAGCGATCGGATTTTAAATTTGCCCCCCAAGTGGGCAAAGCCAAGATTGGCGATGTGGTTACCTTGAATATTGAAGTCGAGGCCGCCCAAAAATAGCCCGTGCAACTCAATTTAGAGCAACAGCAAGCCACACAAGCCCCCTTGGGGCATAACCTCATCATCGCCTCAGCGGGCACGGGCAAGACCTCCACCATTGTGGGGCGGATTTTACACCTCTTAGCACAAGGGGTGCATCCCCAAGAGATTTTACTTTTAACTTTCACCAATAAAGCCAGTATTGAGATGAAGGAGCGTTTAGCTCTTTATAGTGCGCATGCCCAAAATATCCAAGCAGGCACTTTCCATGCCCTAGCCCTGCGTTTTTTGAAGCAAAAATACCCTGATTTGACCCTCAAACAGCCTAAAGAATTGCATATCTTGCTCAAGAGCATTGCAGAAAATCATAGCCTATCTAAGCAAGAGGGCTTTTATGCGCCCCAACACCTTTACAATCTCTATTCTCTCTACACCAACGCGCAAAGTGCTTTGGATTTTAGTGCATGGCTAATTGAGCGCAACCCCGATCAAGAGGATTTTAGCCCGTATTATGAAGACATCTTAGAACAATTTTGCGCCCTCAAGCGCGCCCACAACTACATGGACTATAATGATTTGCTCTTGTTTTACCGCCAAGACATCGCCCCCACCCAGCACTTTGCCGAAATCTTATGCGATGAATACCAAGACACCAATCCTTTGCAAGATTCGATCCTAGATGCCTTGAATGCCCCCAGTCTTTTTTGTGTGGGGGATTACGATCAGAGCATTTACGCCTTCAATGGGGCAGACATCTCCATCATTGGCAACTTCACCCACAAATACCCCAAAGCGCGTATCTTCACCCTCACTAAAAATTACCGTTCCTCTCAAGCCATTTTGAATTTAGCCAATAGAGTTATTGCCCACAACCCACGCATTTACCCCAAGAGTTTGGAGGTGATGAAACCAACCAACCCCTCCATACCCCAAGTCTTTGGATTTGAAGAGTTGTTTGTGCAATACAAAAGCATTGCGCGCAATATCGCCCAAAGGGGGCATTATGAAGAAGTCGCCATCTTGTTCCGCAATAATTCGAGTGCCGATGGGTGCGAGGCTTCTTTACGCGAGCTGGGTATCCCCTCAAGACGCAAGGGGAGTTTGAGTTTTTTTGAGAGTAAAGAGGTGCGTTTAGTTTTAGATGTGTGCGCTTTTTTAAGCCATAGCAAAGATATGGTCGCCACCATGCATATTTTAAGCTATGCCCCGGGTGTGGGCAGTGCCCTAGCCCACGAGATTTACCAAGCCTTGCAGACACTAGGTCGAGGGGATAGTCGTCAAGGCTTGTTAAACCCACAAGGCAAAAACCCCTACCCCACTAGTGCTAAAATGGGCTTATTTGGGGAGGTGATCGCCCAAGAAAATACCATGCGCTTTGAAAACTTGGGGGCGGACTTCCAACAACACCCCCTCTTAGCCCACCCCAAACTCACGCCCCCAAGCGCGCGCTTCTTAGGGGGCATGTTTGCCCTAGCCAAAGGACACAAAAACACTTCTAGTGCGCAGAGTTTGGGCTATATCATTGCCACAGCATGGTTCCAAGACATTTTAGAGGGTTTGGCTAGGGAGCGTTCTAAAAACAAAGATGGGAGTTTGGATGAGCGGCGTTTTGATCTAGCCAAGGAAAAGATCACACGCAAATTAGACCTCTTGGTCAAATTAGCCCAACCCTACCCAAGTTTGAAGGACTTTTTACAAGCCATGGTTTTAGGCTCTAGGGAGGCTATGGAGGGGAGTGGAGTGCATTTGCTCAGTGTCCATGCCAGCAAGGGGCTAGAGTTTGAAGAAGTGTATGTGATCGATTTGATGGAGGGGCGTTTCCCCAACACCAAATTAGCCAAACAGGGGGGGAGCTTGGAGGAGGAGCGGCGTTTATTCTATGTCGCCACCACGCGGGCTAAGGATCACCTCTATTTGTGCTATGCCAAGACAGACAAGCTCAGGGG
Organism: Helicobacter mehlei; assembly: GCF_007280785.1. Taxonomy (NCBI): domain Bacteria; kingdom Pseudomonadati; phylum Campylobacterota; class Epsilonproteobacteria; order Campylobacterales; family Helicobacteraceae; genus Helicobacter; species Helicobacter mehlei. The sequence continues at coordinate 10,728 of NZ_VKGC01000022.1, read as the reverse complement.
CAGAGACTATGAGCCTTCTAGGTTTTTAAAAGAAGCAGGTTTAATCAACTAAAGGAACATTGTGCCATTCATCAATATCAAAATCACCCAAGAAGAGGGGCAACCCACCAAAGAGCAAAAACAAGCCTTGATTGCAGAGGTTACCCAAGTAGTCGCCAAAGTTTTAAAGCGTGATCGCATTGCTTCCACGGTGGTGATCATTGAGGAGATCAGCACGGATAATTATGGTTTAGGGGGGCAGAGCATCACACAAGTGCGTTGCAAGCCCGATCAGGGCTAGGGTATTGAAGTTGCCCACACTTTTTGTCTAAAAATCTTAAGGGGTGTTTTTTAGATGGACACTCCGTATTATTTTCTTCATTTTTTCAATAAATTATAAGGTTCTATGCTATAGAATGCACATAGTATTACCAAATTGCATAGGATTAATAAATGAAATTTTCCAATAAACTTTTTGGTGTTTTTTCTATAAAAAATCGACCAAAAACCAATATAAATCCTTGTCTTTTTTCACACGCTTTTTGTATTTTAAGTGTAGTGGGAGCAGATGCACTCTTGGCTGAAGAATCGCACACTTTAGGCAAGGTCACCACTCTGGGTGAGCGCACCTTTGAGTATAACAACAAAATGTATATTGAGCGCAAAGAATTGCAACAACGCCAAAGCAACCAAGTCAATGACCTTTTTAGGACCCGGGCAGATATCAATGTCGCTGGGGGCGGTCTGATGGCGCAAAAAATCTATGTGCGGGGCATGGAAAGCCGCCTGCTCCGGGTAACTATTGATGGGGCCGCCCAAAATGGGAATATCTTCCACCATGATGCTAATACGGTCATCGATCCGGGCATGCTCAAAGAAATTGAGGTGATCAAGGGGGCGGCTAGTGCCTCTGCAGGACCAGGCGCGATTGCAGGAAAAATGGCGATGGAGACTATCGGGGCTAATGACTTTTTACGCAAAGGGCAAAACTACGGGGGCAGTGCCTCAGCCAGTTTTTACACCAACTTTGGGATGCGCTTTAACACTATTGCGGCTTACCGCGCTGAAAAGTGGGACATCTTGGGCTACTATACCCACCAAAATATCTTTTATTACCGCGATGGGAATAACTTGATGAAAAATCTCTTTAATCCCACCTACAATCTAGAAGATCCTTTTGCTAGCGATAAGGTGATCGGCAGTCCTAGCGAACAAAATAATGTCCTGCTTAAGTTTAACGCCTACTTCAACGATAAGGACAGCTTGACCATTAGCTACAACATGACTCGTTACAATTCGACTCGTTTGTTGCGCCCCAACACCACAAGTGCACTCAGCAAGGCTAATGACCCGGGCACCCAACCCGCCCCCTTTGTGATCAGTTTTGGTAAAGAGCTAGCCCACACCATTAACTCCAATAATAACCTTTCTTTCAAATTTAACCACGATGGTGGGGACACCTTCAATCAGCCCAAAATCACCTCCACCGCCTTTTTGAGCGTGCGTAACGGGCATTATAACCCTGTCAATAATCCCTTTTTACCCAGCTCCCAAGAACCCACCAATCAGGATTATATCGCCAATGTGCAAGATTGGTGCCAAGCTAATCAAAGCCAATGCACAAAAGGAACGATCACACCCTTAGCAACGGGAGGGTATGACATCACGAATGTGGGGACTCAATGGGTGCCCAAATACCCCGAATACGACATGGCTCCCTCATCCACTAGTGCCAATGACTGGACTTTGGGCAATGCCGATGCTGAGGGGACTTTGGAGCGCAATATTTATTTGATCAACTCTGGGGTGAATGTTAAGGTCCAGCATCCCATTAGTGCAGATTATGGGAATGTCTTTGAATATGGTGCGATTTACCAAAACTTGAGCGTGTTTTCGGGGTTGCCTAGGGGGAGCAATGGGCTTTATAAGGGCAATGTCAATCCTAATGACCCCACCGGTCCGGGCTTGCCTTACCGCCATTATTATGTTGATCCGGGCACGGAATACCAGCAAAACATGAGCTCACCCAATGCGGTCTATCGTGGTTTGCCCCAAAATTCCTATGCCATAGGCAATATCATCGGGGGTTATATGCAAGCCAACTATAACTTCTTAAAAAACCTCATTGTGGGGGCGGGCACGCGCTATGATATTTATCTTTTAAAAGACAAAAACGGGCAAAACCACTTGACCTCTGGTTTTAGCCCCAGTGCGACCATTTTATATAACCCCATTGATTCTTTGGGCTTGAAGGTGAGCTATGCTTATGTAACCAAAGGCGCATTGCCCGGGGATGGGGTGTTGATGCGCGATCCAAGCGTGATTTACCAAAAGAATTTGAAGCCTACCATCGGGCAGAATGCAGAATTTAACATTGACTATAACAGCCCTTATTTTAATGTGCGTGGGGCGGCATTCTACCAAGTGATCAATAACTTCGTCAATTCCTACGGGCAGGACACTTCCAAAAATGGAGGCGGGAATGCCACGGCTAAAAACTTGACGGGTAATCTGCCCCAAACCATCACGATTTTTGGGTATGAGCTCAGCGGGAATGTCCGCTATAAGGGCTTTGTGGGGACTTTCTCTTTTGCACGCTCATGGCCGACCGTGGCTAACCCCTATGGGAAACGGGGCAGTTACGACTTGCTAGCCGATACCTATGCGCTAGCGGCCACCTATGGGAATGTGGTTATTCTAAAGGCTGACTACACCTTCCAAAGAGCCGGACTCACCCTGACATGGCTTAGCCGCTTTGTTACCAACATGTATTACAATGGCTATAGCATTTACTATCCGGGTTATGGCACGATGAAAATCCACAAACCCGGCTATGGGGTGAGTAGTATCTTTGTCAATTGGTCGCCTCCCCATGGACGCATGAAAGGTTTGCTCTTGAGCGCAGTCTTTAACAATATCTTCAACAAGCAGTATGTCAATCAGACCTCTGTTTGGCAAGCTAGTGCGGACGCGCCCCATGATGACATGATCGCCACAGCCGGGCACATCCGCATGGCACTCCCAGAACCCGGTTTTAACGCCCGCTTTGAGATTTCCTACCAATTCTAAGATTCTTTACAGCATTGTGGGGGCACGCCCCCAATTTATCAAGAGCAAGCCCTTACACCGAGCAATTCTAAGCGATCCTTATTTAGATTCCAACACCACCTTACAAGAATTTTTGATCCACACCAACCAACACTCTAGGGCAGACATGAGCGATGCTTTTTTTAAAGAGTTAGATTTGCCCCCACCTTTGCACACCCTCCCACAAGCTTCTCCTAATCTCACTCCCTTAAAACACATTGCTTTTATGTTTGCCAAACTCAAAGAGTTTTGCCAAATCCAACGCCCCGATTATATTGTGGTCTATGGGGACACCAACTCCACGCTGGCTGGGGCGTTGTGCGCGCATAGCCTCAAAATCCCCTTGATTCACATTGAGGCGGGCTTGAGGAGTGGGGATTTAAGCATGCCCGAAGAGCGCAACCGCATTTTAACCGATCAACTCAGCACGCTTTTATTTTGCCCCACACCCAGTGCTTATGCATGCTTAAAACAAGAGCAACGCCCGGGGCAAAAAATTTATCATAGTGGGGATGTGATGTTAGATAATGTGGGCTATTTTGCCCCCAAAGCTTACCCCCCAAAAGCCCCCTTTGAACCTACAAAAAAGCCTTTTATTTTTGCCACCTTGCACCGGGCGGGTAACATTGACAACAAAGATAACTTACAAAGTATCTTAAACGCTTTGGAGTGTTTGGCTCAAAATATGCCCCTTTTTTTAGCCCTACACCCTAGAACCCAGCGTGCACTCACACAATATGGCTTATCTTTTAAGAATGTCTCTCTTTTGCCCCCACTATCCTACCTAGAAACCCTCTACATGCTCACCCATGCGCGCTTGGTGCTCACCGATAGTGGCGGGTTGCAAAAGGAAGCCTGTTTTTTAGAGACTCCGGTCTTGGTGATGCGTGAAAATAGCGAGTATCCTGAATTATTAGAGATGGGGGGGGCAATCTTGGTGGGCGCGCATGCAGACTTGATTACCAGCAAGGCTCAAGAGCTTTTAACCAAAGGTCAAGCTAGTTTTGCTAACATGAATCATTTCGGCAAGGGTGCAAGTGCCTTGCATATTTTACAAGCCATCAAGGAGCATGCATGTTATTTGGGATCATCGGGGTAGGGGGGTTTGTCGCCCCCAGACATATCAAAGCCATTTATGAGACCGGGCATGTGCTCGATTGTGCAGTAGATGAACATGACAGCGTGGGCGTTTTAGATCAATATTATTTGGATTGTGAATTTTTCACCAGTCTAGCTGACTTACACCAGTATTTACAAGATTGCAAAGCTCAAGATAAATTTTTGGATTTTATGGCGATCTGCACGCCTAATTATTTGCATTTTGAGCACATTGAATTTGCCCTCTCACATGGAATTCATGCCATTTGCGAAAAGCCCCTAGTGTTAGACCCCAATGAATTGGACGAGATCAAGGCTTTAGAGAAAAAATATAACCGCCGTGTTTTTAACATCTTGCAATTGCGCACGCACCCCAATATCATCAATCTTAAAAATAGTATCCAAGCCAGCTTGCAAGAAGACCCCAGCAAGATTTACCACATCTCTTTAACTTACTTGGTCTTGCGTGGGAAGTGGTATTTTAATTCTTGGAAGGGCGATGAGGATAAAAGCGGGGGGCTAGCCACCAACATTGGGATTCATTTTTTTGATGTCCTCTTGGATATTTTTGGAGACGTGGTGGATAATGCGGTGTACATCCATGAGCCTGATTGTATCGGCGGGCTTTTGAGCTTAGAGCATGCCAAGGTTTCTTGGTTTTTATCCATTAACCCGAGTCGGTTTGGCTTGCAACAAACCGGGGCTTATCGATCGCTGGTGTTGGAGGGTAAGGACGTGGATTTTAGTAGTGAGTTTGATAACCTACACACCAAATGTTACCAACAAATCCTCAATGATGAGGGGTATGGCGTGGATGTGGTCCGCCCAGCCGTTGTGCTAGCCTCTGCGATTCGCCATTTAAGCCCTTCCAAACCCGATGAGGATTGCCACCCCTTATGCCACAAGGCTCTATGTTGTGAATGAGATTCACCCCAGTGCCTTTATCCACCCCTCTAGCTACCTAGACGATTCGATCTGTATTCAAGAAGGGGTTAGGATTTGGCATTTTTGCCATTTGCTCGAGTACACACACATTGGGGCGCATGTGAGTATCGGGCAAAATTGCGTGGTTGGTCCTAGAGTGTCCATAGGGGCGGGGAGCAAGATTCAAAACAATGTGAGTCTGCACGAGGGGGTAGAGTGCCAAGATCAAGTTTTTATTGGTCCTAGCGTGGTTTTTACCAATGTGCTAAGACCTAGGAGTTTTATTAAAACCCCCTCATCAGCTTTTGTGCCCACCTTATTAAAAACCGGGTGTAGCATTGGGGCTAATGCCACGATCATTTGTGGGGTGAGCATTGGGGCTTATGCCTTTGTGGCCGCTGGGAGCGTGGTGACTAAAAGTGTCCCGGATTTTGGCATGGTCAAGGGAAACCCGGCGCGTTTTGTGCGCTTTGTGGATAAGGCCTTAAAGCCCTTAAACTTTGTCAATAACCGCGCACAAGATAGTTTTGATGGGAGTGTCTATATTTTAGAAGATCAGGTTGTGCGCCTGCTTGAGTCTTAAACCTTTGGATTTTTACAACTTAAAAACCCTGCACCAAGAGCATGCCCTAGAGATTGAGGAGGCGTTATTACAAGGGGCTAGGGGTGCGCAATACATCTTGGGTCAAGAGGTGCAACACTTGGAGCAAGACCTAGCCAAACGGGCAGGTTTTGCCTTTTGTTTAGGGACCTCTAGCGGGACCTCTAGCCTACTTCTAGCCTTTTTGGCTTGTGGGATCACTAGGGGTGATGAGGTGATCACGCCTGCCTTTGGTTTTATTGCCGCTGTTGAAATGCTCTTGCTCTTGGGAGCTAAGCCAGTTTTAGTAGATATTAATCCAGCCACCTACCAAATGGATAGTTTGTTAGTTGAGCATGCGATCACCCCCCGGACAAAAGCCATCGTGCCCTTGAGTTTATTTGGTCTAGCTAGCGATCGCCACGCATTGGGCCAGATTGCTAAAGCCCACAACCTATTTTTAATTGAGGATGGGGCGCAAAGTTTTTTAGCCCCCTATGAAGGGTCGGGCAAACCGGATATTTTCACAACCAGTTTTTTCCCCACTAAGCCACTGGGCTGTTATGGCGACGGGGGGGCGATCTTTTGTGATGATGGCGATCTTTACGACAAACTCAAAGCCCTGCGCGTCCATGGGCAAAAGGGCAAGTACAACCATTGTTATTTAGGGCTCAATGCCCGCTTAGATGCCATGCAAGCCTGTATCTTAAGAGTCAAGCTCAAGTACTATGCTAACCACCTAAAAGCCCTACATGCCCAAGCCCAGATTTACCATCAGCTCTTAGAACCACTGGGCTTACAACTCCCCCTAGATAGGATCGATTCTGATCACTCTACCCGTTTTAATATTTATGCCCAATACCCCATCTTGCACCCCAAGCGCGCTAAACTCATCGCTAAACTGACCCAAGAGCATATCCCCAGTGCGATCCACTACCCCAAGCCTTTACACCACCAAGCCCCCCTAAAGCATTTGGATTATGCTGATCGCCACTTCCCTAACGCTCTGAGAGTTTCTCAAGAAATTTTAAGCCTGCCTTTAAATCCCTATCTGACACACTTAGAGCTAAAACAAGTCGCCCAAGTGGTGGCGGATGTTTAAAGAGAGTCCCACTTTAGGCATTTTAGGCTTGGGCTTTGTGGGGTTGCCCTTGGCTCTTGCCTTTGGGCAACATTTTAAAACCATTGGGTTTGATATTTCTAGGCAACGCATAGAGGAACTACAAAGCAAGCATGATCGCAACCAACAAGCTAGCCAGCAAGATTTTTTAAAGGCACGCCTTTTACAAGTAAGTGCTTATCCCCAAGATTTAAGCGGGGTTGATGTTTTCATTATCGCCGTGCCCACACCTGTCGATTCGCATAACCAGCCTGATTTAAACATGCTTAAAAATGCCTCTTTGCTAGCAGGCTCTTTTTTGCAAAAACAAGGCATCGTGATCTATGAATCCACCACCTATCCGACCTGCACACGGGAATTTTGCGTGCCTTTGTTGGAGCAAGCTAGCCACCTGCGCTATAACCACGATTTTTTTGTGGGTTATTCCCCCGAGCGTATCAATGTGGGCGATGCACGCCCTTTAAGCGAGATTGTCAAAATCACCTCTGGGAGCACGCTAGAGAGTGCGCGCTATATTGACCAGCTCTACCAGCGCGTGATTTGCCAAACCCACCTAGTTAGCTCTATTGAAGTAGCCGAGAGCGCTAAAATTTTAGAAAACACCCAAAGAGATTTAAACATTGCCTTTATCAACGACATGGCGATGCTCTTAGATCGCTTGGGGGTGAATCTCTACGAAGTGCTGGAGGCTTGCCAAACCAAGTGGAATTTTATGCCCTTTATTCCGGGTTTGGTGGGCGGGCATTGTATCAGCATCGATCCTTACTATCTGAGTTTTTTAGCTAGGCGGGTGCAACATGATCCTGCCTTGATTTGTGCCAGCCGCCAGATCAACAACGCCATGCCCACATTTTTAGCCAACAAAATAGTCAAACTCTTGCGCACCCGCCAACTGCCCATCCAAAACGCCCGGGTGTTGATCTTGGGGGCGAGTTTCAAAGAAAATTGCAATGATTTACGCAATTCCCAAAGCCTTGTGCTTAAACAAGACCTAGAGAGCTTGGGCTGTGTGGTGGATATTTACGATCCGCTTGTGGATTTAGTGCTGATGCAAGAACTTTTTAACAACACCGCCCTACAAACCTTGCCCCAAGAACCCACCTACCATGCGGTGATTTTGGTCATTGCGCATCGCTGTTTTGCAGATTTGGATTTATCAGGGCTGTTGCTCAATCAAGGTTTCATCTATGATCTCAAGGCTTTTTTAAAGCGTAAATCTCACTTAGACATCTACACACCCTAAAACATGCTAGAATGGAGCAAAAAGGACAGGCATGCAAATTGATGATGTGTTGCTAGACAAACTGGCCCAACTTTCGATGTTGGAACTCCCCCAAGACAAACAAGCCCTCAAGCAAAACCTAGAGGAGGTCTTGGGCTTTATGGATAATCTGAGTACCCTAGATTTAGAGGGTATTAAGAGTTTAGAGACAGAGAGCACGCCTCTAAGAGAGGATGTCCCTTTTTGCGATCCTAGCATCCCACAAAGCATTTTAAAACACGCCCCTAAAGCTCAAGAAGGCTATTTTATCGTACCCAAGATCATTGAAACTTGAGTGGAGCAATCTTTTAGTATTGATCCTAAAAATCTCTTAATAATGGGCTATTCTAGGTTGGTAAAGCCAAAATCGATTTAAAAAGTGGCTAGATCAGAGTCAAATATCGCTTGTGGCAGTTGCGCAAAGTTCCCCAGCATGTTCCCCATGTATAATTCACAAACACTACAAGATCTTGGTAAGTTTTATAACTTCTAATTGTAGGGATACGCACACCCACCTCTAGCCCATTGATGATCTTCTGCCATTTGATGCGTTTATTCCATTGTAGCTCCCATTTAGAGTTCTTGTATAGGCATATGTAAAGCGCAAACCCACATTAATCATAAATTGGAAATTAACGTAGGAGTAATGAGGCAACTTCCAAACACTCCCCCCGCCCGCTCCTCCGACAAAACCCCCAAAAGTCCATGTGGTATTGTCTAGGAAATTAAAGAGCAAGTCAAAAGCACCCCCTGCAAAGTAATTTTGCAAGGTGTTATGGTTGCCAAACTGGCGGTTAAAAAGGGCGAAAAGCGCATTCCAAAAGGGCTACTCTTGGCGCAAAGGTTTATTCTTAGCTTTTTCTGGCATAAAAAACTCATCCAACCCATTTCTACGTCGCCCCCATAAAGATGTTCTTTTTTAAGGGAGGCATAGATTGTTGGCTACTATCTGAAACAAAGGGTTAGGTAATTTAAGGTATTGGAACACTTTTAGCTTTCTTGCAATACCCTAATTGATAACAAGGAGTCTTATGGTTTTTGGAATCAAAACAAAGAGTCTAGTGCTCTCAGCATTAATGGTGGTGGGTGCCACTCAGGTTGTCCAAGCAGGCGAGAAAAATGGCTTTTTTCTAGGGCTTGGCTACCAACAAGGTAAGGGTGGGGGAGGCGAATACAAGAAGGCCCTATCGAGCGGATTCTCGCTCTACGGTCTAAGCGCACAAGTGGGGGGTGTTGGCTTTGCCAATAAATGGTTTGGCGGACAGATTTATGGCTTCTTTGATTGGGACAATAGTGCTCTCTTTGATGATTGGCGTATTTGGGAGAAGTTTGGGAAGAAACCCACTGGGGGCAAATGGGATGTTTATACCTATGGTGGGGCGGCAGATATGATTGTTAATATCATCCCCGCAGATTCCTTTGCTATTGGTCTAGTGGGGGGTATCCAACTAGCGGGTAATACTTGGAGTTACAATAGTTTTTCTCATAGTGGTTTCCAGTTTCTTTTTAATGCAGGTGGGCGAATCCGCTTTAAAGAACATGTGGCCTTCCAAGCCGGAATCAAGTTTCCCATGATCCCCCAAAAACTTACAGCAGATATAAAAGATATCAGACGCTATGTGTGGTATGTCAATCTTAACTATATTTTCTAAAGTGATAGCTACTCAGAAATATTTTGCGGGAGGGTTTCTATAGAAAGGGGCTCGCCATGTACAAGCATGCATGCATGCGTGCATTTTGCCTTAAAGTCTCTTTTTTAGGCTCAAGTTCGTTTTGAAATTCAAATGATAAGGGCAAAAAACGCTAGAGTTCCCCCGCATTGGCGGGGTTTCTTTGAAGTGGACGACACATCACTTCTTATCCCCTAACTTCTTCTCCAAAATCTTTAGCGCATAATCGCTCACCACTTCGACCCCGATGTGGCCAATCCCCCCCCCACTATGGCCGTGCTTAGTCCAATGGACAAATAAAAAAGTAGGGCATATACTCTTTGAGGGCCAAGCCTAGTATTACGATATCTTGTTGCATGGGGGGAACTTTAGGGTATAATAGAGTGTGGCACAGCGTGTGGTGTTTCTTTGGCTTATTGGCGTATCAAGTCTTGGACTTTTGAGGGAACGGGGATTGTGGGTCGCTCCCCAGAAAGGAGCACCGCATGCGATTATTAATAATCCTAGCGATTTTAGTGGTTCTAAGCCAGCCACTAAATTAGCAAACAAGCCCGGGCAACCGGGCCCGCTAGGATTATTGTGCCACTTCTTATCTTGCATTTTGCTTAACATGGCCCAAACCCAAATCAATTTTCTTTTCTAGCGTGGCTAATTGTTGCTTGACAATCTCTAAATGATTGACCGAGGCGTTAGCATTTTCCAGCAAAACAAAGCTTTCCACGGAGGCGTGGCGTTGTTTTTAAATACTACTCATCTTAATTTCGATAATGTTTTTATTATTTTATGATTCTGTATCTGCTGTATTTAGATGGTCAGCTTCCGCTGGTGCTGGGCTCGTTATAACCAAATTTATTATCAAATTCTTGTTATGGCCGATTGCGCAACCTATCATAGAGATCAACACAGGTGATCACCTATAAGTTTTTAACAAACAAAGCTAGAGGATTGAAGGTCCCAACAAGGCTTGGCCACTGGCGGGTCTAAAGCACCTCTACTCCAAGAGTGAGCC